>CBFGVC010000096.1:0-7495 GCA_965652255.1 uncultured Fibrobacteria bacterium
GGCTGGGCTTGCCCACGTCGTAGTTCGAGAGGTCGGTGAGCACCATGTAGTCGCAAGCGAGGCGATCCTTGTAATGCTCAAGATAAGCCGCCAGGTTCGGGCTGCCGATCTCCTCCTCGCCCTCGATCAGCACCTTGACGTTGACCGGAATGCTCCCCGCCGTCTTGAGCCACGCCGCGATCGAGGCGGCGTGCACGGCGAGGCCGGCCTTGTCGTCGGCGGTCCCGCGTCCATAGAGCCGCCCGTCGCGCTCGGTGGGCTCGAAGGGAGGGGACTTCCAGAGTTCCTCGCGCATGGGTGGCTGCACGTCGTGGTGCGCGTAAAGAAGGAGGGTGGGGGTTCCCTGCGCGCCGTTCCCGTTTTTCCACTCCGCGAACACGCAAGGGTGGGTTCCCGGCAGTTCCCAGATCTCGACGGTCGCGAGTCCCGAGTCCCTGAGCCAGTCGGCGGTCGCGCGCGCGGAGTGCTTCACGTTTTCGGGATCGTATCCCGCGAAGCTCACGCTGGGAACGCGCGCGAGGGCCTTGAGGGACTCGAGGTGCGAGGCGCGGTGGGCGTCGTAATGTTCAAGCGCGCGGGCGAGGGCGGCGGCCAGGGCGGCCTGCGGGGATGACGCATGCGTCATCCGTGCGGGGGCGGGTGAATCCGTCACCCCGCCGCCGCCCATTCATCCCGCACCGCCTCGATCAGCGGGCGGATGGTCTCCTCGCCCATGTCGAAGCGGCCTCCGGCCGCCTCGAACAGCGCGGCGAGGCCGCGCGTGCCGCCCAGGGACAAGGCCTTCTTGTAGAGCGTGAGCGCGCCCGCGGGATCGGTGAGCGAGCGCTTCCAGACCTGCAGCGCGCCGAGCTGGGCGATGCCGTACTCGATGTAGTAGAAGGGGTACTCGAAGAGGTGGAGCTGGCGGTGCCAGGAGTGGGCGCGGAATTCCTCGATCCCGCTCCAGTCGAGGCCCGGGCCGAAGCGGTCGTCGAGCTCGAGCCATTTGGCCTTGCGTGCTTCAGGCGTGTGGTCGGAGGAATAGATCCAGTGCTGGAACGCGTCGATGGTCGCGACCCAGGGCAAAATCCGGAATACTTCCTCGTTCTCGGCGCGGATGGCGCGCTTCGCCTCCTCGGGAGAGTAGAAAGCCGAGAGATGCTTGGCCCCGAGCCGCTCCATCGCCATCGAGGCGACCTCGCAGAACTCCATCGGCGCGCTGCGGTTGAACGGCAGCACCTGGTCGCGCGAGAGCAGGTAGTGGAAGGCGTGCCCCGACTCGTGCAGCAGCGTGAACACGTCCTGGTTCAGCCCCACCGCGTTCATGAAGATGAAGGGGAGCCGTGTTTCCGTCAGGCTGGTCTGGTAGCCGCCCGGCGCCTTGCCCACGCGGTTCTCCAGGTCCATCAGCCCGCCGTCGCGCAGGACGGAGTACAGCTCCCGCAATTCGGGATCGAGCTTGGCGAAGATCGCGTCCACGCCCGCGATCAGCTCGGCGGAGGTCTCGAACGGCTTCAGCGGCGGCCGTCCCAGCGAATCGCAGTTCAGGTCCCAGGGACGCAGCGTGTCGACGCCGAGTGCCTTGCGATGCGCCTCGAGGGCCTCGCGATACACGGGCACCACGGCCTTCTCGACGGCCGCGTGGAAGGCGAAGCAGTCGGAAGGGCTGTAATCCCGAAGGTTCCCCCTGAAGGTGTACGTGATGAAATCGAGTCCCGCGTTCTTCGCGATCCTGCCGCGCAGCGCCCGCATCTTGTCGTAGAGCGACTCGAGCGTGTCACGGTCCTGCAACCGGCGCTCGGCGATGAGCCGCCAGGCCTTCTCGCGCCGCGCGCGGTCCGGCTCCTGCAGCACCACGGAGAGCTGGCTCAGGGTCTTCGTTTCGCCTTCCCATTCCACGGTTTGCGAGCCGGTGATTTTCTGGTACTCGTTCGAGAGCCTGGCCAGCTCGGTGAAGAGCGGGATGTTCTCCTCGCGGTACAGCTCGATCCCGGTCTTCACCGATTCCAGCCACTTGGCGTGGTCCTCGGGCAGCTTCGCGGCGTCGGGATGCGCCGCGAGCTTTCGATTCAGCGCGTCGTTCACCGGCGCGAGCTCGGGTTCGATCTTCTCGACGAAGTGCAGGTAACGCGCCTCGACCTCCTTGTCCTGCGTGTCGCAGGTCATCTCGACGTAGCGGCGCGCGCTCTCCTCGCCGACGGCATCGGAAAGTTCGCTCCAGTCGGCGATCCACTTCTTCAGCGCGGCGGCATCGGGCAGTTCGCGGCTTTTGAGCTCTTCCCACAGCGGTTTTTGCGCCTCCCAATCACCGAGGTCCAGGTCGTTCGGGACGAATTTCCGGGGGTATTGGGGGGAGGGGCGCTTCGCGGTTTTCCGCCAGTCGGGGGTCGGGGTGGGGGCGATCATGGGCGTGTCTTTTCTTCGGTTTTATTACGGAAAGCAGGAATTTAGCAAGTACACCGGGCCGTAGGGCGGCTTCCGTCACTCCGGCCCCGGCCTGCGCCGGGATGACAGTTAATAAGCTTCCCTCATGCCTTACGCCAACAGCCCGCAATCCCCCCGCACGCCTCCTTCAGTCTGTCCCAACTGCGGCGAGCCCGTTCCTCCCAAGGCGTTGGCTTGTCCCGAGTGCGGAGCCGATTGGGACACGGGATGGAAGGATCTTGGCGGGCCCGGGTTCGGGGCCGACGAGCCGGAGGACGCCTTCGATTACGACGAGGCCTTCGCGAAGGAGTTCGGCGATTCTCCGAAGCCGGAAGGGCTGAAGCCGCTGTGGTGGATCGTGGGCCTGGGGCTCATCGGGGTGTTCTTGCTCGCGAGTTTGCGGGCGATGTTCTAAGGACTGATAGATGGGAATATTTCTTTCGGTTTTACTCTTTTCTGTCATGGCTATTCTGGGCGCGGTAATTGGTGCCTATGGTGTGGGACAGCTCATGATCCTTTTCAGGTTTGCTATTCCACAATGCAAGATGCTTCGAGCCAAAGGGGAGTTGACTTCGGATATCCCCAGAAAGCGATACAGGAATAGCGCCATATTTCTTTTCTTGATTCTTGTCGTTGCGACTCTTCTGGTTTTGGTTTATGGAAATACCGTTGCTCTGGTCGGATATTTCCTAGGGGTCGCGGTTACGGGATTGCCAGGTTTGTCTTCTTCCACAGCCTACAATACCGACAACGTCCAAGAGTTTATGTCTGTCAACGCCGGGTACTTCAAGAAGCAGGCGTAGCCTACACCACGCTTCCGTTGGCTGGATTCCGGCCTGCGCCGGAATGACGGGGTAGGGCCTTTCGCTTGCGCGGACTCGCACTATCGGAAAGTCGGGCCTGCGGCATTCTTCTGGGGCTGTCCGCTGCTGGCTGGTTTCCCGCCTGCGCGGGAATGACGGACTTGGGGCTGTCCCGAACCCAACCCCCCAGAGAACGAATCCCGAAGAATCCCCGAAACAGCCTCTCCCGCAACGAACACCCCCCGGCTTTCGCGCGTTCGTTCCGGCTTCCTCGTTCCGCCTTCCCGCCTTCCCGTCTTCCAACCCTCCCGCCTACCCGCCCTCCGTTCTACCTTTCCCCATCCCGTGTCCCTCGAAACCGAAATCCTCCGCCGCCGCACGTTCGCCATCGTCAGCCACCCCGACGCCGGCAAGACCACCATCACCGAAAAATTCCTCTGGTTCGGCGGGGCCATCCGCGAGGCCGGGCACGTGCGCGCCAAGTCGGGAAAGAAATTCACCACCTCCGACTGGATGAAAATCGAGCAGCAGCGCGGCATCTCGGTGTCGTCGTCGGTGCTTTCGTTTCCCTACGGCGGCTGCCAGATCAACCTGCTCGACACTCCGGGCCACCAGGACTTCTCCGAGGACACCTACCGCGCGCTCACGGCCGTCGATTCGGCCCTCGTCCTGATGGACTCGGCCAAGGGCGTGGAGGCGCAGACGCTCAAGCTCATGGAGGTGTGCCGCCTCCGCAAAACGCCCATCACCGTGTTCATGAACAAGATGGACCGCGACACGCTCGATCCCCTCGCGCTCATGGACGAGGTCGAGACCGTGCTGGGCGTGAAGTGCGCGCCGCGCACCTTGCCCATCGGCAGCGGCAAGGCCTTCGCCGGAGTGTACTCGTTCATCGACGACAGCGTCCACCTCTTCTCGCCCGACTCCGACGGCGGCGAGGGAGAGATCCGAAAGGTTGCGGGCATCCACGACCCGAAGCTCGACGAGTGGTTCGACGCCAAGTACCTGAAGGAGTTCCGCGATCAGGCCGAGCTCGCGCTCGGCGCGATGGAGCCCTTCGACCGCGATAAATACCTGCGCGGGGAGCAGGCTCCGGTTTACTTCGGCTCGGCCATCAGCAACTTCGGCGTGAAGCACCTGCTCGACAGCTTCGTGGCCGTGGCGCCGCCGCCGCTCCCGCGCGAGGCGAAGGAGCGCACGGTCGAGGCGGTCGAACCGAAGTTCACGGGCTTCGTGTTCAAGATCCAGGCCAACACCGACCCCAAGCACCGCGACCACATCGCCTTCGTGCGCATCTGCTCGGGCAAGTTCGCGCGCGGCGAGCGCGTGACGCACGTGCGCACGGGGCGGCAGGTGCGCCTCGCGGCTCCTACTTCGATGATGGCGAACGACCGCGAGGTGCTCGAGGAGGCCTACGCGGGCGACATCATCGGCATCCACGACCCGGGCCTGTACGCCATCAGCGACACGCTCTCGGAGTCGGAAAACCTCAACTTCGAAGGCATCCCCGATTTCGCGCCCGAGCATTTCTCCAAGGTCTACCTTACCGACCCCCTCAAGAGCAAGCAGCTCCAGCAGGGGCTTCGGCAGCTCTCCGAGGAAGGCGCGACCCAGCTCTTTTACCCCTTGAGCGGGCCCATTCCCGTTCTCGGCGTGGTGGGCGTTTTGCAATTCGACGTCATCAAGTTCCGCATCGAGGAAGAGTACGGGGCGAAGTGCCGCTTCGAGCCGGCGCCGGTGTGGCAGGCGCGGTGGGTCTCGGGGGAAGAAGCCGAGGTCGCGGCGTTCCGGGCCGAGCATTCCTTCGACCTCGCGCAGGACAAGAAGGGCAATCTGGTCTATTTGTGCCCCAATGAATTCCGGCTGCAAACGGTAGAGAAGAATTATCCCAAGCTGGCGTTTCACCGTTTTCACGTGTGAGGCGGCCGCAGGCAGGACCTGCGGCGGAGCGAGGTCGGCGACCGGATTTCGTGCCGATTTCGGGCAAGAGCGCAAGCCTTCGCGGAGGGCTTCCTTCATCTCGTCGAGCTTTTCCGCTTTATCGCCGCAAAATGTCGGATAATACCATTAAAATCCCCGGATATACGGAAAAACGGTACCTCGAAATCCACCTCCGACGGTAAATTCCAATGACTGGGAACCCGTTTTTTGATCCGGAGGCTCGCATGAAATCGTTGTTCGTTTCCACCCTGGTTTTGGGCGCCGCGCTCGCGACGTCGGCGCAGGCTCAGGCTTGGACCAGTGCTTACACGTCGTCCACGGCGACGGGAGATTGCGCCGGCCTGCCGGCCGCGCTCAATACCGGGTTCACCATCGAACCGATCATCAGTCGCACGCTGTTCACCAACCCCCAGCCCGCGCGCATCACCAAGCTCGCTTTCTGGCTGAATCCCACCACCCAAAAGGCCGACATCTTCGTCGGGGAACGCGGCAGCACGGCCGCAAGCCCCAATTCCGACGCGCGGATCCTTTATTACAACGCCAGCGCCACCCCGCCCACGCTGACCGTGATCGCCGAGTTCAACTCGCTGGCTTATCGCGGCTTCTCCGAGGCGGGCCTTTTGGGCTTGGCCGTCAATCCGATGACCTTCGACCAGGACAACTTCCTCTACGTCATGTACTCCTTCGGTTCCGGAAGCTCGGCCAGCCCGACCAACGGCTGGCGCGTGTCGCGCTTCAAGACCCATCCCACCACCCGGGTGGTCGACATGGCCTCCGAGAAGGTCCTGATGCACCTTCCCGCGGGCAACTCGGGCCGTTGGCATACCGCCACCTCGCTGCGCTTCGACAACTTCGGAAACCTGTACATCGGCCTTGGCGACAACGAGGCCACGGCCCGCGGCCCGGCCGCCACGGGCGATTATCGCGGCGGCATCCTCCGCATCAAGCCCGACACTACCGCCGCTCTCGGGTACACCGTCCCGGCGGGTAATTTCGGCGACTATTGGGCCCAGAAGTGGCAGGATTCCGGCTTGGTCAGCCGCGCCAACGCCTACCGCGACACGTCCCTCGTAAAGCCCGAGATTTATATCAAGGGCAGCCGCAATCCGTACTCCTTCGGCGTCGATCCGTATCGTCTGGGCTGGGTGGCCTGGTCTGAATGCGGCCCCGACCGCCAGGGAGAGCGGGCCGAGGAGCACAACTTCACCACCAAGCCGGCCTTCAGCGGATGGCCCTTCTGGGTGGGCAACGGTGTCCGCCAGAGCGGCTACGCCAGCAGCTACGACGAGCGCCCCGAGCCCACCAGCTCGGCCCAGTGGTCGGCCTTCAATCCCGCCAGCATGACGACGCAGATGCCGGTCAACAACTGGGTGGACAAGGTGGGGTTCGACACGCTTCCTCCCATGCACGTGCCCTACCACTCCACCACGAGCGGCTGCGCCATGGGCGGTCCGATCGTCCGTTACAACGGCAGCATCAACAACCCGGACAAGCTTCCCCCGCACCTCGACAACGTGATCATCAGCTCGAACGGCACCTCGTGGTACGCGATGAAGATCGACACGGCGACCGGCACCACCACGGGCACGGCGACAAGCGTGTTCACGATGTCGAAGGCCTCGGGCCAGCCGAGCCTTCGAAACTCCTCGGAGACCGTCCAAGGACCCGACGGCGTGCTCTACGTCGTGGACCAGAGCGAGATCTGCTGCGGGACCCGCGGCCTCAACAACACCGAGGGCGTCGCCAAGCTGCGCTACACCGGAACCTGCCAGGATCCCGGCCTCGTTCCCGTGGTCTCGATCAACCCGGGACGCGCGGTGCACCGCGGGCAGGTCTCGTGGCTGCGCGTCGGCAAGGCGGAGATCTCGCTGCGCGACGACGGCAGCGGCCGCATCGAGACCGGTTCGCACGTGATCCGCATCCTCGACGTGAACGGCCGTATCGTGCACACGATCAAGGGGCACGGCGCGCGCACGCACGCGATGCCGACCCTCGAGGCGGGCAAGATCTTCGTGCTGCGCGTCGAGACGCCGATCGGCACCGCGGTTCGCACGTTCAGCACGATTTGACCGCGACGAAGTACTGGTAGGAAATCGGTTCAAGGCCGCCGGGGGGACCCCCGGCGGTTTTCTTTTGGGAAAAATCCGGGGGCGGCGCCTCCCATCACGCGAGGGCGGGGATCATGACC
Source organism: uncultured Fibrobacteria bacterium (assembly GCA_965652255.1). Classification (GTDB taxonomy): domain Bacteria; phylum Fibrobacterota; class Fibrobacteria; order UBA11236; family UBA11236; genus UBA11236. The sequence goes on from CBFGVC010000096.1 coordinate 7,336, forward strand.
GGGAAAATCAAGCCGATGGCGCCTCGGGCGATCGTGCATCGCCTGTTTCTCGCGTTCCTGTCGGTGGCTGCTTGCGCCTCGGCGCAGCCTTGGACGAGTCCTTACGCCTCGCCCACGGCAACCGGCGACTGTTCCGGACTGACGTCGGGGCTCACCAGCG
>CBFGVC010000097.1:0-7484 GCA_965652255.1 uncultured Fibrobacteria bacterium
TGGAGAGCGAGATGCGCTTCTGCTCCATGTCCACGCCCAGCACGCGCACCTGCACCACCTGCCCGGGCGCCACCACCTTCGACGGATCCTGCACGAAGCGGTCCGAAAGCTCGGAGACGTGCACGAGGCCGTCCTGATGCACGCCGATGTCGACGAACGCGCCGAAAGCCGTCACGTTTGTGACGACGCCCTCGAGTTGCATGCCTTCCTGCAGGTCCTTGAGGTCCTGCACCTTCGCGTTGAAGCGCGCGTAGGCGAAGGCCGAGCGCGGGTCGCGCGCCGGCTTCTCGAGCTCGGCGACGATGTCGGTCAGCGTGGGCAGCCCGACGTCGGCCGAGACGTACTTGCCGAGGTCGATCTTGCGGATCGCCTCGGCGTTGCCGACGGCCTCCGCCAGCGCGATGCCCGCGTCCTCGCACATCTTCTTGACGAGCTCGTAACGCTCGGGGTGGACCGCCGAGGCGTCCAGGGGATTCTCGCCGCGCACGCGCAAAAATCCCGCCGCCTGCTCGAAGGCCTTGGGCCCGAAGTGCGGCACCTTCACGAGGGCCGAGCGCGAGGGGAAGGCCCCGTTGGCGTCCCGATACTCCACGATGCTCTTCGCCAGCGACTTGTTGACGCCCGAGACCTGCGCCAAGAGCGGCTCCGAGGCCTGGTTCACGTCCACGCCCACGCGGTTCACGCAGGATTCCACCACCTGCTCCAGCTTCACCTTGAGGGTGGACTGGCTCACGTCATGCTGGTACTGGCCCACCCCGATCGACTTGGGTTCGATCTTCACGAGCTCGGCGAGGGGATCCTGCACCCGGCGCGCGATGGAGATCGCGCTGCGGATGGTCGCGTCGAGGTCGGGAAACTCCTTGCCCGCGACGGGCGACACCGAGTACACCGAGGCGCCCGCCTCCGAGACGATCACCTTGATGGGAGGGTTCTCGAGCTGCTTGAAGGCCTCGGCCACGAAGGCGTCGGTCTCGCGGGAAGCGGTTCCGTTTCCGATGGCGACGATCTCCACTTTGAAGGCTTCGATCATCCCCAGCAGGATCGTCGTGGAGGCCTCGACCTGCTTTTGCGGTTGGTGCGGGTGGATGGTGCGGTGCTCCAGCAGCTTGCCGGTGGCATCCACCACCGCCAGCTTCACGCCCGTGCGGAAGCCCGGATCGACGCCCAGCACCACCCGGCCGCCCGCGGGAGGCGCGAGCAGCACGTCGGAAAGGTTCTTCTGGAAGACCTTGAAGGCCTCGGCCTCGGCTCGCTCGCGCAGGAGCAGGCGCACCTCGGTCTCCACCGCGGGCTTCAGGAGGCGCTCCCACGCGTCGCGCGCCATCGCCTCCATGTCGGACCGGAACGGCGAGGAAGGCCGGATCACCCGGTCGCCGAGCATCCCCAGAACCTTCGCCTCGTCGAGCTGCAGCTCGGTGCGCAGCACGTTCTCCTTCTCGCCGCGGCGCATGGCCAGCACGCGGTGCGAGGGCAGCGCCCTCGCCTTCTCCTTGAAGGCGTAGTACATCTCGAACTTCGAGCGCTTGCCTTCCCACTCCTTGCGCGCCTGCGAGGCGAAAACCCCCTCGGCCATCGCCAGCTCGCGCAGCGTCGCGCGCAGGTCCGGATCTTCCGACAGTTCCTCGGCGAGGATGTCGAGCGCGCCCTTGACGGCCGCCGCCGCATCGGCGATGCCCTTCTCCGCGTTGACGAAATCAGCCGCCAGTTGCTCGGGGGTCTTGTCGGTCGGCTCCTGCGCGCCGAGCAGGCGCGCCAGCGGCTCCAGCCCGGCCTCGCGCGCGGCGGTGGCGCGCGTGCGGCGCTTCGGCTTGTACGGCAGGTACAAGTCCTCGAGCGCCGTCCGGGTGGCCGCCGCGGCGATGCGCGCATCGAGCTCGGGCGTCAGCTTGCCTTGCGACTCGATGCTCTTGCGCACGGTCTCGCGGCGCTCGTCGAGTTCCTTGAAGTAAGCGGCCCGTTCCTCCACCAGGCGGATCTGGTTCTCGTCGAGGCCCCCGGTTGCTTCCTTGCGGTAACGCGTGATGAAGGGCACCGTGGCCCCTTGCTCGAAAAGGGCCAGGGTGTTGCGCACCGCCTCGACGGGGATGCGGGCCTCGGCGGCGATGGTTTCCGCGATGTTCATGGGGGCGGTTCGGGGGGTGATGGCGGTCATGACGGGCTCCGGGGTCTAATCCCCCGGCCGCGGGCCAAAACCGGCGCGCGGCGGGGGGCAGGGGGCAAAATTAGCTCCCTGAAAGGTTGTTTGCCCGAAAAAAGGCTGCGAAATGACCGTACCGTGACAAATCCGGCCCCCTTTGGGGATAGGTTTGAATCATAACCCGCAGCCAAGGACCCTGCCATGACGCACTCATCGATGGAAGCCTGGGAAGGAGCAACCCTCTACTACCAGTATATCAAGGATATCAACAAGTACCCCCTGCTGACGCGCGCCGAGGAGGTCGAACTCCTTCGCCGGGTCAAGGAGGGGGATGAAAGGGCCATGAACCGCCTCGTCTGCTCGAACCTCAAGTTCGTGATCAACGTGGCGTTCATGTACAAGAACCAGGGCTTCTCCCTGCCCGAGCTGATCAACGAGGGAAACCTCGGGTTGATCGAGGCCGCCAAGCGTTTCGATATCGGCCGCAACCTCAAGTTCATCTCCTACGCCGTGTGGTGGATCCGCCAGTCGATCACCCGGGCCATCGCCGAGCGCGCCCGCCTCGTGCGCATCAGCGCCGAGAAGGAGCTGATCCTGCGCCGCTTCTCCAAGCACAACACCACCATGCGCCAGACCGTCGGCGGAGCCATGGTGATGGACACCGAGGCCTTGGGCAAGAAGATGGGCTACACCGGGCGTCAGGTCGAGAAAATCATCGAGATGGGCCTGCGCCACGCCTCGCTGGACGATCCCATCGGGACCGAGGAAGGCACCTCCGTCCTCGACCTGGTCGAGGACACCGGCGCCGAGGCGCCCGACGCGATGGTGCAGGAGGAGTCAAAGAAAAAGCAGGTTTTCGAACTGCTCCAGCGCCTGCCCGACCAGGAAAAGACCGTTTTGAGCATGTACTTCGGGATCGGCCATCACGACCCCCTCAATCTTGAGGAAATCGGGGAAGTGATCGGCCTTTCCAAGGAGCGGGTGCGCCAAATCAAGGAGAAAGGGCTTGCCGCGCTTCGAAGCATGGAAGAGGCCCACGAACTCGCGATGTTGGGATAGATTAACGGCAGACAAAAAACCTGGAGATTCTCCGAGTACCTCTCTCCCCCTCTCCGGTCCCCGGGTTTTTGGCCGGGTCTTTCGCAAGGAAGACCCGGTTTTTTTTGCGGGCGTCACGCGATCGATAAACGACGGAGGGGCGCACAGCCGTGCGCCCCTCCTATCCACCCGCGTCGCCCGCGCGCCGTCTGCCGTCAGACGATCAACCGGTCGTCGTCGACCGGCGCGGCGTTGCCGCGCCACACGCTGTTGCCCTCGAAAAGCTTCATGCGCTCGTCGCCCTCGGCCGGGGCCAGCCAATGCTCCTCGCTCATCTGGCCGCTCTTGCCGTAGATGGCCAGCGCGTTGGCGTAGCAGGACTTCTCCACGTCGGAGGCCGGCACCCCCTGCTCCAGCATCAGGTTCGCCGTCTTGGGCACGGCCAACGGATCGCTCACGCCCCAATCGGCGCTGCTGTCCACGATCACCCGCTCCGACCCGTACTTCTTGACGAGGTCGACCATCCGCTGGTTGCCCATCTTCGTCTTGGGGTAGATGGTGAACGCGCACCAGAACCCGCGGTCGAGCACTTCCTTGCAGGTCTCCTCGTTGTTGTGGTCGATCACCACCATGGCCGGGTCGAGCCCGTGTTCCACGATCACGTCCATGCTCAGCGTCGTCCCGCGCTTCTTGTCGCGGTGGGGCGTGTGGATCATCACGGGCAAGCCGGTCTCCTTCGCCAGCTCCAGCTGCGCCCGGAAGGCCTTGTCCTCGGCCTTGGTGATCTCGTCGTAACCGATCTCGCCCACGGCCACCACGCCTTCCTTGAGGACGAAGCGCGGCAAAAGCGCCAGCACTTCCTCGGCCAGGGCCTCGTTGTTGGCCTCCTTCGAGTTCAACCCCATGGTGCAGTAGTGCCGGATGCCGAACTGCGAGGCGCGAAAGCGCTCCCACCCCACGAGCGAAGCGAAATAGTCCAGGAACGTTCCCGCCGTGGTGCGGGGTTGCCCCACCCAGAAGGCCGGCTCGATCACGGCCACCACGCCCGCGGCGCGCATGGCGGCATAGTCGTCGGTGGTGCGCGACACCATGTGGATGTGCGGATCGATGTAGCGTGGAGCCTTGGCGCCTTGGGTCATGTCGTCTCCCACGTGAGTTTGCCCGATTCGAGGTCGGGAAGAAGTTGGGGGGCCCTGTCGGCGACGATGGACCGTCCGGTTTCTCCCGTCGTCCACAGGGCCAGCGCGGCCGCGCGACGGTGCGCCTCGCCGCGCCCGAAGGCGTCCGCGAGGATGTCCGCCGCCTCGCCGCCCTGGATGGCGAACGGCGCGACGCAGCGCCAGGCCTCGGCCGAAATGTCGCGGCCCGCCGCCCAACGCTCGCGCGCGAGCCCCGTGATCATGCGCGAAAGCTCGGCGTTGGCGCGGGCGTCGAGGCCGTGCACGGGCGAAAGCGGAAGCTCCACGAAGAGGCACTTCACGATCATCTGGTTCCAGGCGATCTCGTCGAAGTGCTCCGCCGGGTAGGGATTGCGCTGCGAGACCGCGCGGAACACGTCGCCCATGTTGCTGCGGATCGCCTCCCGGGCGACGTGCAGCAGCGCGGGAGCGTCGGGCATCAGGAAAAGCGCGCGCACGAGGGCCACATGCTCCCCGAGGTCGGCAGTCTGGAACAAGGCCAGCACGGCCTTCACCGTCGCGGGAGAAGACGGCATGGAGAGCAGCAAGGCCGCGCGGGCCGCCTGCTCGCGATTCCAGTCGCGCAGGTCCCATCCGGGATGGATCGCGAAGGCCTCGGCCTGCTCGGCGGAGGAAGGATCGAGGGGCGCGCGGCCCGCGCGCCGCAGCGCCTGCCCGAAGGCCAGGTGCAGGGCGCGCTCCGGCGCGCCCGTGGCCAGCGCCTCGCACTGCGCGCGCAACCATGCCCCGGCTTCGGAATCGAGCCGCGCGTCGAGCACGCGAAGGAGAAAATCCCGGGATTTTAGGGAGGATTCCACGAGAGGCGAAAGATACGAAGGATGAAGGAAGGGAGAAGAGCGAAGGGTGAAGAGTGAAACGGAAACGGCACGTTTTTCCAAAAAACAGGCCGCTCCTACCTCACCCCTCCCCCTTCACCATTCACTCTTCCCCTACCAGCGGAACCCGAGCTTGTCGAGCTTGGCGATTTGGCCCGCGCCGAGTCGTCCCGCGCGCCTTTTGCCGCGCTGGATGCTGCACCAGGCGATCAGGCGCCGGTCCGCCAAGGCGGCCGCGTTCAGCACGGGCCACTTGTCCGGGTTCGCTCGCTTGTACTCCTTCAGCAACTCGAAGAACCTGTTCCAGGTGACCTCCTTGAGGCTCCACTGGAAGTCGAGCTTGTCGAGGTCGGCCACGCGTTCGGGCGCGAGTTTGCCTGCCTTGTGGGCGCATCTCTGCAGGTGGCACCACAGCCCGAGCCGGTTGCCCTTGGGAAACTCCTCGCGCGCCTTGGGCCAGCGGTCGGGATGCTTGGCGCGGTACTGCGCAAGCGTCTTCACGTGCTCTTCCCAGCTGTCGGGAAGCTCGAATGGAAAGCGGATCTTCTCGAGGCGCGCGCGCCTCGATTTCGGAAGCGTGCCCGCCGCCGCGGCCTGGCGCTGGCGCCAGACCCACAGGCCGAGACGGTTGCCCTTGGGGAATTCCGCGCGCGCGATAGGCCACTCGTCCTTGTGGCGTCGGCGATACTCAAGAAGATGCGCGAACTGCTCGTCCCAGTGCATGCCGCGGGCATCCGTCCGGTTCCAGTCGAAACCGGCCTTCTGCAATGCGGAAACGCGTTCCGGGGCGAGTTCGCCGCGCTCATGGAGATCGCGCTGACGATTGGCCCACAACCCGATGCGATTGTCGCCAGGATATTCTTCAGCCGCCTTGGGCCACCGACCTGTCTTGGCGCGGAATTTGAGCAAATGGCCCAGCTGGCGGTCCCATTGTTTGTCCCAACGAGTAATCTTCGCGCGGGGGGTTTTCCGGGCCCTGTTAATTTTTGTCATCACCGCTCCTCTGAATGAAACGCGAAGGCGCGACCTCGATGGGGATCCCTTGGACGGCGCACCAAACGGCACGAGTAGGGAGACAACTTAGCTTTTCAAACACTCTTAACCCACCGCATTACGCTTTTTTGCACAAAATTCGCATTCTGTAACAGAAAAATAGCCTTTTTGGCAAAACTCCTGAAGAACTGGCATTGGCGTGTCAGGCAATTGGAAGCCAGACGGAAACCTGGGATACCCGCATCTCCCATGTTTTGGGGATTCAGTGACGCACCCTCATGCCGATTCTCGGCCTCAGCCCTGCCGCAAAACGACCGGAACGCGTTTTGGGAAACGGAGACCGAATGCCCCGCAACCGACAAGCGCGTAGAGGTCCTGCTCCGGGGCTCGGGGACGATATCAATGCGGCGGCGTCGATGGATCCGTCCGGCGCGCGGCCTGCCGCAGGGCCCTCGACCTTGCCTCGCGCCTCCGCATGACGAGCCGTTCACCCGCGGCCCAAAGCCCGTGCGCAAGCGGGTAGGCCACCAGCCCGGCGACAGCCGCCGAGAGCAGGCTGCCGACCAGCAACGGCTTTCCATAGGCCATGAACTGCCAGCCCGCGCCCTGGTAGACCGCGGGGTCGGTCCAGCGCAGGAAACCCATCAGCCAGCCGCCGAACTTGTACTGCGCCGCGAGCAGGGGCAGCGCCGTGAAGGGATTGCTGACGAGGGTCGCAAGGGCGGCCACGGCCACGTTCGCGCGCAGGAAGTAGCAGATCAGCGCGGCCAGGAAAATCTGCAGGCCGGGCAGGGGCAGGAGCCCGGTGAAGGCGCCGAATGCCAATCCACGGGCCACACCGTCGCGGTTCGGGATCCAAAGCGAGGGCTCAAGCGCCCGCTCGCCGAACACGCGATGGAGGACGGTGCCATGGACGTGCCGACGGCGAAGCCGCACCCGAAGCAGGTACCGGAACGGCGCTCGCCACCAAGGCCAGTCGGGGGGCGTTCTTCGGGGGTGTGGTTTCATCCGGGACAGAAAATACTTGAATCACGGCACCGGTTTTGCTTGGGGATGCCATGGCGGCCCCGGCCGCGAAAAACCGCCACGGCCCGTCGCAAAGCGCAACAACGCGCGACGGGCTCCCGGCACCGTGACGGATCGCATTGAGCGATTCCGCAACGGCACGGCGTGCCCGCGACCTTGCAAAAACATACCTTGTGTGCCTCGAAGGAGCCCCACGATGTTCAAGCGCATAGCCCTCTTCCTCCTCACCAACATCCTCGTCATCGCCACGATCACCATCGTGCTGCAGGTGCTCGG
>CBFGVC010000098.1:0-7480 GCA_965652255.1 uncultured Fibrobacteria bacterium
TAGAACAATGAAGCAATCGAGGAAGGGCTCGGGAACCGATCGCCCCACGGCCCATTGTTCTATTGTTGCATTGTTCTATTGTCTCTAGTGTTCCGCTCCCGGCGACCAGTACGTCACCCCCTCGGGGGCCTTCAGGATCTGGTCCACCAGCAGGTTCAGGTCGGACTCGCGGCGCACGAAGTCGATGTGGTTGGTGTTGACGATGAGCAGGGGCGAGGCGTCGTAGTAGTGGAAGTAGGCGTTGTAGGCCTGGTTGAGCGCGTCGATGTACCCTTCGTCCATGTTGCGCTCGTAGTCGCGGTCGCGCCGTCGGATGCGCTCCATCAGCACCTGGGTGTCGGCCTGCAGGTACACCACGTAGTCGGGCCGGGGAATCTGCCTGTCCATGAGCGACGAAAGGCGCTGGTAGAGGCCCATCTCGTTCTCGTCGAGGTTCTGGGTGGCGAAGATGCGGTCCTTGGCGAACATGTAGTCGCTCACCACCTGCGGGCGGAACAGGTCCTGCTGCTGGAAGTATTCCTGGATCTGCCGGAAGCGCGACAGCAAAAAGAAGATCTGCGTCTGGAAGGCGAAGCGGTGCCGGTCTCGGTAGAAGTCCGCGAGAAAGGGGTTGTTCTCGAACTCCTCGTGCAAGGTCTGCGCGCCGAGGCGCTCGCCGAGCAGGCGCACGAGGGTCGTCTTGCCCGCGCCGATGACGCCCTCGATGGCCACGTAGCGCAGGCGGTCGGGCAAGTTCTCGGAATGCCCGGCGGGCAGCAGGCGGTATTCGCGCGCCTCGGCGGGGCCTTGCGCCTCGCGGCACCTTTCCAGAAGGCGCGAGACGCTCTCGCGGAAACCGGGCAGGACGGTGTCCGCATCGATCTCGGCCAAGGGTATCAGCACGAACTGCCGCTCCGCCACGCCGGGGTGGGGGAGGATGAGGTCGCCTTCGTTGCGCGCCACGCCCTGGTAGGCGAGGATGTCGATGTCGATCTCGCGCGGGGCCCAGCGGCCCCGGGGGACGCGTCCCAGGCGCGCTTCCGACTCCTTGCAGTAGTCGAGCAGTTCCCGGGGGCCGAGCACCGTCTCGAAGCGGACGCAGAGGTTGAGATAGGGATCCTGCGGGCCCGGGCCCACCGGGTCGGTTTCGTAGATGCGGGAGACGCGCAGGGAACCCGAAGCGATTTCGCGCAGGCTTTCGAGGGCCTTTCGCAGGTAGGCGGGGCGGTCCCCCACGTTGCTGCCCAAGGCCACCCAGGCCGTCTTCGCGCGCGGTGCCATTCGCAGGGAAATTAGAAAAGGGGAGGGGGAGTTCTCCGTTGGCCAAAGGTGGTTTCGGGATCCTTCGCCGGCGAAGAATCCCGAACCTCGAAGAATTGCCGACGAAGAATCCCCCCTTGCCCATCCCGCCTCCCGGGTTTATAATATGTCCGCGTTTCCGGTGCGGGTCGTTTCCCCCCGGCGGCGTTTCCCCAACCCCGAAATCATTTTCGTTCCCGCGGCTCCCGGCCCGTGCCGGAGCCCCGTTCAAGGAGCCTCCCGTGGCCGGACGTCCCCGCAGCACCAAGAAAAAGGCAGAGCCCGTCCTCGAGGAAGAGGTCGCTTCCGAGGCGGTTTCCGCCGACGCGTCCGAAGCCTCCGCCGGCGTTTCCGAGGCCGAGGGCCAGGACTCCGCCTCCGGCACGACGCTTTCGGAGGCCAAGGGCCGCTGGCTCGAGCTCAAGCGCATGGGCATGAAGGAACTGGTGGCCCTGGCGCTCGAACTGGGCATCGTCGAGCCCCGCGTCTTGCGCAAGCAGGCGCTGATGTTCGCCATCCTCGAGAAGGAGCAGGGCGGGGGAGACATCTACGCCGAGGGCGTGCTCGAGGTGATGGACGAGGGCTATGGCTTCCTGCGCTCGCCCGACCACTCCTACGTGGCCGGACCCGACGACGTGTACGTCTCCTCGACGCAGATCAAGCGCTTCGGGCTGCACACCGGCGACACGCTCACCGGCATGGTGCGCGCCCCCAAGGAGAACGAGAAGTACTTCGCGCTGCTCCGCATCGTGAAGGCCAACGGCGACCCGGTGGAGAAGGTGCGCGAGCGCGTGACCTTCGACAACCTCACGCCGCTGCACCCCGAGGTCGCCTTCAACATGGAGTACGACCCCGCCGAGATCAGCACGCGCGTGATGAACCTCTTCACGCCCGTGGGCCGCGGCCAGCGCGGCCTCATCGTGGCCCCCCCGCGCGCGGGCAAGACCATCCTGCTCCAGAACATCGCCAACGCGATCGTCAAGAATCATCCCGACGTGAAGCTGATGGTGCTGCTCATCGACGAGCGCCCGGAGGAGGTCACCGACATGCGGCGGCACGTGAACGCCGAGGTGTACAGCTCCACCTTCGACGAGCCGCCCGAGCGCCACATCCAGGTGTCGGGGATGGTGATCGAGAAGGCGCGCCGGCTCGTGGAGCACGGCCAGCACGTGGTGATCCTGCTCGACTCCATCACCCGCCTGGCGCGCGCCCACAACGTGGTGATCCCGCACTCGGGCAAGATCCTCTCGGGCGGCGTCGACGCCATGGCGCTGCAGAAGCCCAAGCGCTTCTTCGGCTCGGCGCGCAACATCGAGGGCGGCGGTTCGCTCACCATCATCGCCACGGCACTGATCGAGACCGGCTCCCGCATGGACGAGGTGATCTTCGAGGAGTTCAAGGGCACGGGCAACATGGAGCTCATCCTCGACCGCAAGATCGCGGAGAAGCGCATCTGGCCGGCCATCGACGTGTTCAAGTCGGGCACGCGCAAGGAAGAGCTGCTCATGAACCCCGACGACCTGCGCCGCGTGTGGGTCCTGCGCCGCTACCTGCAGGACCTCTCGCCCGTCGAGATCATGGAGTTCCTTTCGGAGAAGCTGAAGGGGACGAAGAGCAATCGGGAGTTCCTGGACAGCATGAACGGATAAGGGGGAGGTTGATCTCTCCCTTCGACTTTCCTGGGGTTGGGAGCTTGCCCCGGCGCAGGCCGGGGGTGAGGTGGTTAGATTCCGACCAGTCATTTCGCCAAGGAAGTTTCCATGAGCGCTGCAAAAATCTCCGACACGATCGGCTTCCTCGGCTTCGGGAACATGGGCGGCGCGGTCGCGCGCGGCATGGTGGCGGCGGGCATTCTCCCGGCCACGAACATCCTCGTCCACGATCCCGCCCTCGCCGGCTCGGCGCTTTCGGAACAAGGCTTCGAGCGCGCGGCTTCCGCCGAGGATGTGTTTCACCGCGCGGAGGTCGTCCTGCTGGCCGTGAAGCCGCAAGTGTTCAAGGAAGCGGCCGGAGCCTGGACCGAACTCGTCTCCGGAACGCCGGGGAAGACCGTCATCAGCGTCATGGCAGGCATTCGCACCGCTGAGCTGCGTAAAATCTTCCCTGGGTTCACCTGCGTCCGCGTGATGCCCAACCTCGGGCTCGCGGTCGGTGCAGGCGCGACGGCGATTGCCACGGACGGCCTCGCAGAGGGTTCCATCCGCCTCGTCGAAGCGATCTTCAACTCTTGCGGCACCACGGTCCGCGTGACCGAAGACCAAATGGACGCCGTGACCGCCGTTTCAGGTTCCGGTCCCATGTACCTGTTCGAATTCGTCGGCGCCATGACCGAGGCGGGCGTAAAGGCCGGTCTTGAACGTCAGGTTGCCCACGCCCTCGCCGTGCAGACCGCGAAGGGCTCCCTGAAACTCCTGGAGACCTCGAAGGATACCCCCGAGGCATGGACGAAGCGCGTATGCTCACCCGGCGGCACCACGCTCGCGGCGCTCGGCGTACTGCAGGCGGAAGGCTTCCACGACATCCTCGCGCGCGCCGTCGCGGCGGCGAAGAAGAGGTCGGAGGAGCTGTCGGGCCGTTGATTTTTCCTGCCTGGTTTCGCTGAATTTCACCTGATTTCGCCTGTGTTTTATGCGTCCGCAGGGATAATTTCTAGGTATGCTCACCATGACTTCAATGGATATCAGGCTTGAAGACATCCACGGCCTTCCCGAGGGAGTCGAGGGTTGGCGCGTGGAGATGGGTTCCGATGCAACAGGTGATCCTGCTGTGTGGGTTTGGTTGTCCGTGGAGGATGATGTTCTCGATAAAATGGATAGTAAGGCACGCGAGTCGATACGCGACATCGTTACCTCCGGCATCCAGAAGAAGTTAATCGGCCAGTACGGAACAAGCGTTCCCTGGGTTTATGTCAGGTTTCGCGGAGTTTCCGAGGGCACATGAACAATGAGTCTGCATGGCGATCTTCTTCAGCAAGCACATCTGCTTGCGACCCATGAACCTCGTCGTCCCAAACAATCAAGTTTGAGGCGGGCGATATCGTCTTCCTACTATGCTCTTTTCCACCTCTTGGTGCATGAGGCTGTAAGCCTGCTGGTCGTCGGTGCCGATCGTAAATCCTTGAGAAATTCGCTGAGTCGAGCGTTTGTGCACGGCCAGATGAAGGAGGTGGCGCAGCAGTTTGCCGGAACCAAGGGACCTTCTCCCAAAGTTCTGCCGGCGCTCAACGGGGCTGGCCTTCCTCCCGAATTGAAATCGGTTGCAAGCACTTTTGTCGATGTGCAACAAGCACGTCATGAAGCCGATTACGACGTGTCTCATGACTTCACGAGGAAGGAGTGTATGGATCTCGTAAGTCGCGTTCAGGTCGCCTTCTCGGATTGGAACAAAGTGCGAAGGACGTTGCCAGCAGACGTATTTCTTGTCGCTATGCTTGCGCAAAAGCAGATGCAGGCATAAGGCGAGCAAGAAACCGAACAAAAAAAGCCCGGGTCGCCCCGGGCTTTTTCGTTTTCTTCGCGTTCCCGCCTAGAACGTCACGACCTTGCTGTAGGCGTCTCCCGCGGAGCGCACCTCGAGGGTGTACACCGCCTGGGTCGCGCCAGGCGCCTTGATTTCGGTGGAGCGCTGGTTCGCCGGGATGTCGGCCCTGCTGAAGACCTCGCGGCCCCTCACGTCGCGCAAGGTGATCGAGTAGGGCTTCGACATGTTGTCCACGTTCACGCGAAGGCTTCCGGGGCCGCGCGCGAAGGACACGTTGTTGCCCAGCATCGAGATGCGCGCGGCGGGCTTGACCGGGATGACCTCGCCCGACCATTCGCGGGTCGAGATCCAGTTTTGGGCGTAGTCGGCCTCGGTCGTGTAGATCGGCGCGCCCGTCGCCGAGGCGATCGAGGCGTCGAAGAGGAAGCGGGTGTGCCAGTGCGTGACCGAGTCGCCGCGGCGGCCCTGGTTGATGCGCTGGATGCCGGAGACCACGAGGCGGATGCGCAGGCTGTCGGCGGAAATCTGGACGGAGGTCACGGGGCGGTCGGTGAAGTTTGGGACGCCGCTCATCGAGCCGCCGGTGTTGTTGGGGCTGAAGCCAAGTCCGTAGGCCGATTGCCGCACCCAGTTGCGCTGGCCGACCTGGAACTTGGCGGCCGTCACCGTGGCCGGGTTCACCTTCTGCGACAGGTACAGCTCATAGCCGTCCTTCAGGGAGCGGATGTTCATGATCTCGAACTGGCTGCCTCCGGCCTTGGGCTTGAAGACGTAGATGAGGTGCTGGCTGGCGCCGCTGGCCCAGTTGCCGATGCCGCGCCCGCCGCCCGCGTAGATGGTGCCGTCGGGGCCTTGCGTGATGCGATCCGTCTGCGAGTTTCCGGTACCCAGCGTGTTGTTCTGGCTTCCGGGGGTGAACACGAACACCGCGCCCTGCACGTTCTGGGCGCCCGTGGTGTCGGGCAAGGTGTCGAGGGCCACGCGCCACAGGCCGCGGCTGTTCACCATGCCCACCAGGAGCTGCCCGGCGTAAGGGCCTTGGGTCAGGTAGTAAGGTTGCCCGATGGCCGTCCAACCGTTTTGCCCCGTACGATTGTACCGGTTGATCGCCATGGGCGGCACGTAGTCGGCATCGCCGCGCTCGTACCACCTCTGGACGAAGTTTTGCGAATAGCCGGGATCCAGGCGGTAGCCGGCGTGCTGCATCTTGGGCGCGCCCACCTTGAACATGGTGATGGTTTCCATCGGGACCCAGGAGCCGTTGTGGTCGGAGGCGAAGATGGAACCGTTGGGCCCCAGCGCCGTGCCGTTGGGCGAGCGGAACCCACCCCCGAAATAGCGGTTGGTGAGCGTGTCGAGCGCGGTGGTGGTGGAGTCCCACACGAGCATGGCGCTGCCGTAGAAAGAGGACGAGTTCAGGTTCGCGAGGCCGTTGCCGGCGCCGGTGGCGTCGCCGTAGGAGGCGTAGATCTTGCCTTGGTAGTACACCGGGGTGAAGATGTAGTGGTGGGCCTGCGAGTTGGTGCTGGTGCAACCCGAAAGGCCGCCGCTGCATTGCGATTTGTTGAAGGCGAAGTTGAAGGGCGCCTGGTGGCCGTTGTAGTCGGTCGAAAGCGGGGTGCGGAACCGCGGGGTGCGGTTGGTGCTGGTGTCGGCCGGGGCGGGGTTGTTGTTCGGGATGACGTACACGGTGTCCATGTCGGGCACCCAGATCTGGTCATTCACGGCCAGCACGCCTCCGGGCTGCTTGAAGTGCGAGGCGATGGTCTGGACCGTGGCCGCGCCGGTGCCCGGGTTCGTGATGAGGGAGACCTTGGCGCGGGGGCGGTTGTTGGGCTTTTGGTCCTGGCCGATGTAATCGTTGGTGAGGAGCACCATGCGACCGTCGGTGAGCCAGCTGAAGCCGTACACCTTGGTGCAGCCGGTGCCCGTGCCGCCGCAGGTGCCGATGGGGATGGGTGTCCAGGTCGTCATGTCGTACATGCCGTTGGCCGTTGTGGGGGCGACATGGTGCTGCGCATTCGCGGGCGCGAAAAAGGCGGCCAGGGCCGCGACGGCGACAACAGGCATGCTGGGGATTTTTTTCAAAAACTTCAAAATGACCTCCCGGCCCGGGATCCGGCGCTCGTCGCAGGAACGAAATTGCGGGCCTTCAGTAAGGTACCGCCTTTCACGCATTTTCGCAGGCGGAAAGCAATCCGATACAAGAAATGACGGCGTTCATGTCACCTTTTGCATATGCGCGAAAACAACGCAGTACCCGCGTCGCGCGCATCGGCGTTTCGTCGGTTTTCACCGTTTGGAGGCGGGATAATACATTGGGGACGGGATGATGCCTGCTTCCGCGTCCCACCCGAAACGGGCGGAACGCGGAGCGGGGACGGTTTATCAGAACGTCACGATCTTGCGGTAGCTATCGCTTCCCGAAAGGACTTCGACCGTGTACACGGCCTGCGAGGCTCCGGGCGACCGGATCTCGGTGGCGCGAACTCCGGGGGCGATGTTTTTCTTTCCGAAGACGACGCGCCCCTTGAGGTCGCGCAGCGCGATGTCGTAGGGCTTGGTCATGTTGTCGACGTTCACGCGGAGGACGCCGGGGGACCGGGTCAGCCACACGTTGCGGTCGAGCAGCGAGGCCTTGGGCGCGCCCTTCGTCGCCACCACTTCGCCGCCGGGATCCCAGCTGCGGGTGGAGATCCAGTTCTGGGCGTAGTCGGCCTCG
>CBFGVC010000099.1:0-7466 GCA_965652255.1 uncultured Fibrobacteria bacterium
CCCTCGATGGGGAGGCCGATGGCGGTGAGGATGACGGCGATGGCCACGAGGCTCGCCGACGGGATCCCGGCGACCCCCACCGAGGAAACGAGCGCGAGCGTCACCACCAGGAACTGGGTGCCGAGGCCCATCTCGAGGCCGTAGCACTGCGCGATGAAGAGGGCCGCCACGCATTCATAAAGGGCCGTGCCGTCCATGTTGATGGTGGCTCCCAGCGGCGCCGCGAAGCCCGAGACCCGACGCGGCACGCCGGCCTTGGTCTCCAGGCATTCCAGCGTCTTCGGCAGCGTCGCCGCCGAGGAACTCGTGGTGAACGCCACGAGGAGCGCCTCGCCCATGGCGCGGAAATGCCGCCAGGGATGCACCCGGCCCCAGAAGTAAAGCAGCGCCGGCAACGTGATGAACATGTGAAGGGCCAGGGCCAGCAAGACGGTGGAGAAGAAAAGCAAAAGCGGACCGAACGCGGAAAGCCCCGAGTGCGCGAGCGCGCGCGCCACGAGGGCGAAGACCCCGAGCGGCGCGAAAACCATGACCCAGCGCGTCATGCCGATCATCACCTCGTACACGCCCTGCCAGAAATCCCGCTGCAGGCCGGCGAGGCGCTCCGGAAGGCGCGTGATCAGGAGGCCGTAGAGGATGGAGAAGGTGATGAGGGCGAGCATCTCCGCGTTCGCAGCCGCCTCGACCACGTTGCGCGGGATCATGCGGAGGAAGATGCCCCATAGGTCCGCGCCGGAGCGATCCGCGACGCGCTCCAACAGTCCGTCGGGAGGCGCCGAAAGGCCGATGAGATCCCGCGCCGGGGCGCCGTCCACGATCCCCGGACGGAAGAGGTTGACCAAAAGCAGGCCCGCGAGCACGGCCAGCAATCCCGACAGGGCGTAAAACAGCAAGACCCGTCCTCCCATCCGCCCGATGCCCGCGCCCGTTCCCACCATGGCGTTCACGATGGCCGCGACGATGAGCGGGACCACCAGCATCATCAGCGCGCGCAGGAACAGCGTGCCGAGGAAGTCGTAGACCGCGTAGGGGCGAACGGGGCCGAACACGTCGTCCGGGGAAGCCAGGAGCCCGGCCGGCACCGCCAAAGCGAGCGCGATCAGGATTTGCCAGTGAAGCTTCAGGCGCAACGAGGAAATCATGGGGCTCCTTCCCCGGCCGCTGTTTATCCCGGCGCAAGCCGGGGCCGGGGCAAGCTGCGGCCGCAGGGATCGTCCGCAACGGCATCCCGACGATAGAAAAGCCCTCGGAGAACCCCCCCCCTTCCCGGCATTTTCAAATCCAAGGGCACGGAATCCCGGAAAACGAAAAACCCCGGCTTTCGCCGGGGTTTTTGCAAATCGCATCCACCGTCCGGCGATCCGGGCGGCAGGGGCGAATGTTATTTGCCCCTACTCCGCCCGGCCGCCGGCCTTGGCGCTGTACTTCTTGATCAGCTCTTCGCCCACGTTCTTGGGAACCGGCGCGTACTTCTCGAACTCCATGGTGAACTCCGCCTTGCCCTGGGTGAGCGAGCGGAGGTCCGTGGCGTAGCCGAACATCTCGGAGAGGGGAACCTCGGCGTTGATGATCGTGAAGTTCTGCTCCTCGGTGCTGCCGACGATGATGCCGCGCTTCTGGTTGATCTGGCCCATCACCGCGCCCTGGAACTCGGTGGGGGTCGACACCTCGAGCTTCATGATGGGCTCGAGGATCTGCGGCTTGGCCTTGCCGTACGCCTCGCGGAAGCCGCCGCGCGCCGCCAGCTGGAAGGCGATGTCGCTCGAATCGACCGGGTGCATCTGGCCGTCGTCGATCACGCAGCGCACGCCCACGATCGGGAAGCCGATCAGCGAGCCGCTGGGAAGGCAGCCCTGGAAGCCCTTGTCGCACGAGGGGATGAACTCGCGCGGGATCACGCCGCCCACGATGTTGTCGACGAACTCGTAATCCTTCGGCCCCTCGCTGTCCTCGGGGATCGGCTCGAGGTAGCCGGCCACGCGGGCGTACTGGCCCGAGCCGCCGGTCTGCTTCTTGTGCGTGTAGTTGAAGGCGGCCTTCTGCTGGATCGTCTCGCGGTACGCCACCTGCGGGCGGCCCGTGGTCAGCTCCACGCCGTACTCGCGGCGCATGCGCTCGATGTACACGTCGAGGTGCAGCTCGCCCATGCCCGAGATGATGGTCTGGCCGCTCTCCTCGTCGAGCTTCACGCGGAAGGTCGGATCCTCCTTGGTGAAGCGGTTGAGGGCCTTGGAGAGGTTGGCGAGGTGGTCGCGGTTCTTGGCCTCGATCACCAGGTCGATCACGGCGTTGGGCACGTGCATCGAGGTCATGTTCACCTCGAGGCTGCCGTCGGTGAAGGTCGTGCCCGTCGCGCAGTCGATGCCGAACAGCGCCACGATGTCGCCCGCCTCGGCGCTGGTGATGTCGTGCATGTCGCTGGCGTGCATGCGCACAAGGCGGCCCACGTTGTGCTTCTTCTTGGTGGTCTGGTTGAAGATGGGCTTGCCCTTCTCCACCTTGCCCTGATAGACGCGCAGGTAGGTCAGCTGGCCGAAGCGGCCTTCCTCGAGCTTGAACGCGTAGCCCACGAAGGGCTTGGACGCGTCCGAGATCATCTCGACCTTCTCCTCGTTGTTCGCGATGTCGAGGGCGTAGTTGTGCACGTCGTACGGGCTCGGCAGGAAGTCGGCCACGCCGTCGAGCAGGAGCTGCACGCCCTTGTTCTTGAAGGCCGAGCCCATGAACACGGGGGTCAGCTCCATCTTGATGGTGGCGTCGCGGATCACGTCCTTGAGCAGCTTGAGCGGGATCTCCTTCTCCTCGAGGATGAGCTCGGTGAGCTCGTCGGAGAAGTTGGAGAGGTTGTCGAGCATGATGGCGCGGCGCTCGTCGGCCGCGGCCTTCAGGTCGTCGGGAATCGGGATCTCGACGATGTTCTCGCCGTTGGCGCCCTCGAAGCGGTAGGCCTTCATGGTGAGAAGGTCCACCAAGCCCTCGAGCTTGTCCTCGACGCCGATCGGGATCTGCATCATCACGGCGTTGTGGTTCAGCTTGTCGCGCAGCTGCTCGGTGACGCGGAACGGGTTGGCGCCGGAGCGGTCGAGCTTGTTGATGAAGGCCAGGCGCGGGACGTTGTAGCGGCGCATCTGGCGGTCCACCGTGATCGACTGCGACTGCACGCCCGACACGCCGCACAAGACCAGCACGGCGCCGTCGAGCACGCGGAGCGAGCGCTCCACCTCAATGGTGAAGTCGACGTGCCCGGGGGTGTCGATGATGTTGATGTCGATGCCCTTGGCCTGCTCGCCGAGGTAGTAGGGCGACTTCTTCCAGGCCACGCGGGTGGCGGCCGACTGGATGGTGATGCCGCGCTCGCGCTCCAGGTCCATCGAGTCCATGGTCGCGCCCACGCCGTCCTTGCCCTTCACCTCGTGGATGGCGTGAATCATGCCGGTATAGAACAGGATGCGCTCGGTCAGGGTCGTCTTGCCGGAGTCGATGTGGGCGCTGATGCCGATGTTGCGCAGGTTGTCCAAGGGTCTCATGGGCCAAAATCCCCGTAAATTGAAGAAAAAACGCAGTTCGTCTCGAAAAAGGAGCCGAAAAGGTAGTCACCGGGGGACGGGAAGGCAAGGAAGGGGGGCGGTTCTGTCGCCGGCGGAGCTTCGCCGGTCGGGATTCTTCGCGGGCCGTTCTCCGGAGGGTTCGGAAGCCCTTCGTTGGCGAAGCCTTGGCGGGACGGCTGATACCGTGATGTTGCGTTTTCCCAAGCCATCCGAAGCAAAAACCCCGAAGAATCCCGAACCAGGAAGCCTTCGACTCCGGAGCCTATCCCCTATGACGACGAAGCTTCGGCCTCGACCTCTTCCAAGCGCATTTTTTCCCGAAGCACCGCCATCAGCCGGTCTCCCACCTCGAAGCGGCGCTCCATCATGTCCAGGATGCGGCGGAAGTCGCCCAGCTCGGCCTCGGCGAGGCCGCCGAAGGAATCCAGGATGCCCGGCAGGTGCTGCCGCGAGTCGGGATCGCGCTCGTAGGTCTTGCGGATGCGGCGGATGCGCTCGCGGTAGGCGCGAATCCGCAGGTCGGTCTCCACCCGCGTGCGCAGGAATCGCGCCTGCGCCTCCAGCTCGGCGCAGAAGTGCCGCAGAACGATCTCCTCCTCCAGCACGCCGCGCGCCCTGTCGTCGCGAAAACGGCCCACGCGCCGGCGCTTCAGGCCGCGCACCGCGTCGGCGGCGTATTCGCCCAGCGCCTCCAGCTCCACGAGCAAGGCGCCGAGGGCGTGCAGGAACTCGCGCCCCGGGGTCGCCCCCTCGGGGAACAGCGCGCGCGCCTCGGCGAAGCGCACGCGCACGCGGTCGTACGCCGCCGAACGCAGTCGGGCGAAAAAGAGGCGGTTGCGGAGGAAGGGGTTCAAGGAAAAGTGAAGTGAGAAGGGTGAATGGTGAAAGAGAATCCCAAGGGGCGCGGTAGAATCGGGGAAGTTGCTGAGTTCCGGCGTTGGGGCCTTTGGGCTTTTTTTTTCGAGCTCATTTCACCCTTCACCCTTCTCCCTTCACCCTTCAATTTCCCGACTGCCTCCGGCTCACCGTCTGCACGCCGGGGACCTTGCGCATGCGCTCCATCGCGTCCTCCAGCTGCTGCAAGTCCTTCACCTGCACGCGGAAACGGTTGCGCACCTGTTCGCGCAACGTGACGATGCTGGCCCTCTCCACGTTGACGTTCGCCTTGCTGAAGGCGTCGGTGAGGTCGCGCAGCAGGCCCGGCCGGTCGCGCGCGGTGATCTCGAGGTGGGCATCGAAGGTCTGTCCCGCCTCGGAGGCCCATTGCACGGGCACGATCCGTTCCCGGTCGCGCGTGAGCAGGAGCCCCTCGTGGCAGTTGGCGCGGTGCACCGAGACCCCGCGGCCGCGGGTCACATAGCCGATGATGCGGTCGCCGGGGACGGGATGGCAGCAGGTGGCGAAGCGGATGAGCATGTTGCCCTGCCCCGCGACCAGCACCGAATCCGAAGCGGGCTTCGCCGGCCGCCGGATGCCGACGCGCGAAAGGAGCGAGGCCTTGGGCTTGATGGGGCTGCGCTCCTGAACGATCGCCGAGGCGGCGCCCAAACTGATCTCGCCATGGCCCAGCTTCTCCCACAGCGCCTCCCACGTCGGCACGCCGAAGCGCGCCGTGAACGGCGCGAGGTCCGACTGCTGCTCGGCGGGCACGCGCGCCTGCCGGAACTCGCGCTCGAGCATCTCGCGGCCCAGCTGGATGCTGTGGGCCGACTCCTCGTTGCGAAGCCAGCGGCGGATGTGGTGCTTGGCCTTGCTGGTGACGACGATCGAAAGCCAGTCCTGCGAGGGATGCTGGGAATCGGACTTGAGGATCTCGACCCGCTCGCCGGTCTGCAGCACGCGGTGCAGGGGCACCATCACCCCGTCGATGCGCGCGCCCACGCACTTCAGTCCCAGCTCGGAGTGCAGGGCGAACGCGTAATCGAGGGCGGTGGCGCCCTGCGGGAGCTGCATGATGTCGCCCTTCGGCGTGTACACGAAGATTTCGCCGGGCTCGAGGTCGCGCCGGAAGAACTCCATGAACTCGTCGGAGTCGGTGAGCTCCTGCTGCCATTCCATGAGCTGGCTCAGCCAGGCATTCTCGCGCCCGATGGAACGCGGCGCCACGCCCTCCTTGTAGCCCCAGTGCGCGGCGATGCCATGCTCGGCGACGCGGTCCATCTCCTCGGTTCGGATCTGCACCTCGATGGCCTTGCCCTGCGGACCGATCACGGTGGTGTGAAGGCTTTGGTAAAGGTTCGACTTGGGCGTGGCGATGTAATCCTTGAAACGCGACTGCAAGGGCGGCCACGCCGCGTGGATCGCGCCCAGCACGGCGTAGCAATCCCCCACGGTCTTGACGATGACGCGCAGGGCGTGCAGGTCGTAGATGTCCTCGAACGCGCAGTTCCGGCTCTGCATCTTGCTCCAGATGCTGTAGAGGTGCTTGGGACGCCCGAAGACCTTGGCCGAGATGCCCGCCTTGGCCAGCGCGTCGCGCGCCGGCCCCAGGATGGAGCGCACGTAGTCCTCGCGCTCCTGGCGCTTCTCCACCACCTTGCCCACCAGGCTCTTGTAGGCGTCGGGATTGAGGTGCTTGAAGGCCAGGTCCTCGAGCTCCCACTTGATCTGCCCCAGGCCGAAGCGGTGCGCCAGGGGCGCGTACACCTCGAGCGTCTCGGCGGCGATGGCCCGGCGGCGCTCCTCCTTCTTGTGGTGGCCCAGCGTGCGCATGTTGTGCAGGCGGTCCGCGAACTTGATCATGATCACGCGGAGGTCCTTCGCCATGCTCACCAGCATCTTGCGGAAGGTCTCGGCCTGCTGCTCCTTGCGGGAACGGCTCTGCAGCGCGGAGATCTTGGTCACCGCCTCCACCAGGAAGGCGACCTCGTCGCCGAACTCGGCGCGGATCTCGGTGACTCCGTGCAGCGTGTCCTCGGCCACGTCGTGCAAAAGCCCGGCCACGATGGTCACCGTGTCCATGTTCAGGTCGGCCAGGAGCTTCGCCACCTCGAAGGGATGATCCGCGTAGGGCATGCCCGAGTGGCGGAACTGGTCCTTGTGGGCGAGGATGGTGAAATCGATCGCCTTGCGCAGGAGCGCCTCGTCGCAATGGGGATGCCTCTCGCGCACGTAGGCGACGAGGTTCTCCTTGGCGCGGTCGAGGCTGCGCTCGATCTCGGGGGGATGGAGCTCGGGAGACGACTCGGTCCCGAATCCCCCGAGGGGAATCGGGGGCGGGAGGGCACCGCCCGGGGGGGCGGTGTTCGGTTCCGGGGAAGACGAGGCGGGCATGGCGGTTCCTCCACCCCAACTTAACACGAATCCGGGAGCCCGGCCATGCTGCCGGGGCGGGGAGACAGGTCAAACCGCGCCGGAAACCCGCCTTGCCTCGAGCGCCTTGACGCGTTGTTGCAGGGGGATGACGTCGGCCAGGGAGCCGGCCGTTTTCACCGCCTCGAGCTCACGCCTTACGAACCGCAGCTCGATGCCGTCGCGGAAGTCGGCGAGCCGGCGGCGCACGCGGTCGCCATCCGCGTCCTCGTCCGGCTCGAGCGCGTCGAGCAAGTCGCGCAGCGACTCGGGCGCGCGCTCGCGCAGCGCGGCCGGCGAGGGCGTCCCATCCTCCAGGTAAAGCGCCTGCAGGCAATCCACCAATTCGCGCACGCGCTCGTCCGCGAACCAATCGAGGTTCAGGTCGGCCGCCACGGGGGCGGCCTCGGAGGGATGGTAGAGTAGCAACTGGAGCAGTTGCCATTCGGGCTTGTCCACCCCGCGCACCTCGAGGCGCGCGCCGGGGAAGAACAGGCCGAGCGCGTCTCCCGCGGTCATCAGCGGGGCGGGGGCGGGGGGGGGGGGGGGGGCCGCCGGGGGGGGGGGGGGGGGGGGGGCGCGCGCGCCCCCCCCCCCCCCCACCCCCCCGCGCGGGGGCGCCCGCAC
>CBFGVC010000100.1:0-7353 GCA_965652255.1 uncultured Fibrobacteria bacterium
GAAATCAGAAAAGAACGCGTTTCCCCTTTCCTGTTTCTGATTTTTGATTTCTGATTTTCACCGCCCGGCTCGTCGACTAAATTTTGTCCATGTCCTCCCTTCCCTCCGACTACACCCTCGTCGGCGTTTTCCTCAAGCCTTACGGCCTCCTGGGCGAGATCAAGGTGCGCCCCGAGACCTTCGACTTCGAGCGGTACAAGTCCCTCAAGAAGGTCTTCGCCCGCGGCAGGACGGGAGAGATCCTCGAGCTCGAGATCCGCGCCGCCCGGGGCGACGATAAGTCCTGGTACCTCAAGTTCGAGGGAATGCGCACGCCCGAGGCCGTGGCCGAACTGAGCGGGCGGGAACTTCTCATCGACTCCGCGGAGCGGTTGGAGCTTCCGGAGGGCATGGTGTACTTCTCCGACATCCCGGGCATGAAGGCGGTGGACGAGCGCGGCGAGCCCGCGGGCGAGCTCGTCGAGGTGCGCGAGGCCGGGCCCACGGAGTATCTCGTCCTGCGCGTGGCGGACGATTCGAACCCCGACAAGCCCTGGAAGGAAGTGCTCGTTCCCTGGAACGACCATTTCGTGAGGAAGATCGACAAGGCCGCGCGCACGGTGCATTTCGACCTGTCGGCCTTGCGCGGCGTGGTGCTGTAACGCGATCGCGAACGCGAGATGGCCGCAAAAGATCGCAGAGAGCGCGAAAAGAATCAGCCGCGAACACCTTCGAATCGCACCCCCATCCTCCCGACCCCGGACCCCCGACATCCCATGCGCATCGACGTCATCACGCTGTTCCCCGAGGTGTTCGCCGCGCTGGACGCGAGCATTCCCGGCCGCGCGCGCGCCGCGGGCGCGCTCGACCTTCGTTTGCACCAGCTCCGCGACCATGCCATCAACAGGCACGGCCAGGTGGACGACGCGCCCTACGGCGGCGAGGCGGGAATGGTGCTGCGCCCCGAGCCGCTGCGCGACTGCCTCGCCGCCGTGCTCGGCGCTTCTCCCCTCCCGTCCGTCGATTCCGGACGCGACCCGGACGGTGCGACGGACCCGGAGAAGCCCCCCAAGGTTCCCGTGTTCTTCATGAGCGCCCAGGGAAAATTGTTCGACCAAAAGAAGGCGCAGGAGCTGGCGGCGCTCGATCGTTTCGTGGTGGTGTGCGGGCATTACAAGGGCGTGGACCAACGCTTCGTCGACGCGTACGTGGACGAGGAGATCAGCATCGGCGACTACGTGCTTTCGGGCGGCGAGGCCGGCGCGCTCGTCGTCATCGACGCGGTGGCGCGATTGCTCCCGGGAGTGCTGGGCGACCGCGAATCGGGCGACACGGATTCGTTCGCGCGTCCCGGGCGCCTCGGCTGGCCGGTGTACACGCGCCCGCAGGAGTTCGAAGGGCGCGAGGTGCCCGAGGTTTTGCTCTCGGGGCACCATGCCAACATCGCCGCCTGGCGGACGCTCGAAAGCTTGCGCCTCACTCGTGAGAATCGTCCTGATTTGCTCGAACACTATCCCGTGACGGAGGAGGAGGAGAAGCTCCTGAATCCGAAGAAGAAGAAGCGGGGGGCAGGAAGCCGGGAGTCGGGGGGCGGGAGCAGGGAGTAGGGAGAAGCCGTGGATCGCCGATCGTGGATGGTGGATCGTGGATCGTGTTCCATTTCCCGGCAGGGGGCTTCTTTGCGGCCCTTACGCCGTCCGGCAGCCTGTCGGAAGAACGCGTTCGGTCTTTCCGGGGAGATGCGCGTCATGCGGGACGGCCCTGATCTCGGGAAACCCGCCTGAAACCCCAAGCCAAAACGACTAATTGCCGTAAATAGACGAATATTACTGGGATAAGAGTGGATTTATCTCGTCCTGTTTCGATATTCATGGGTAAATGAATGAAAAAGACTTCAAACTTCTGACCAGCTCCCAAGCCGCGCTATTGCTCGGCGTGCACGAATCTTCGGTGAAGCGCTGGAGCAATGCCGGGGATTTGCCGACGGAGAAAACCGGCGGGGGACATCGCCGCATCCGGCTGGAGGCGCTGCTCGACTTCGCGCGCGCGCGCGGCGTGGGCGCCGAACTGCTTGCCTTCACCCCGCATGAGGAGGAGGTCGCCCTCGCGGCGCTCGACGCGCTGGAACGCGACGACTTCGAGGGCGTTCGCGAGCTTGTGCTGCGCTTCTGCGACACGCAGCCGCCCGCTTGGCTCTCGCGCCTGCTCGCCTACCTCGAGGAAACCTGCGGGATCGCGATGGCCCGGATGTTCGACGCGGGCGTGGCGGCGGCGCTCGCCGAGGTGGGGCGGCAGTGGCAGACCGGCGCCCGCACCATCGCGCTGGAGCATCGCTTCACGCAGAAGATCCTCGACGCGCTGCACGGCGTGCTGATCCGGCACGCCGGAGCGCGTCCGCCGGGCGCGGAGGACGCCCGCCCGCGCGCGGCGCTTGCATGCGCCGAGGGTTGCCACCATGAGATCGGCGGGCTGATGGCGCGGGTCATCCTGGAGCGCGCGGGCTGGAACGTCACCTATCTCGGCGCGAACGTGCCCTACGAGGAGATCGCCGGCATCCAGGAGCTGGAGCGCTCGCGGCTCCTGTGCATTTCCTTCGCCCCGCCCCTCGGACCTTCCGACGCGCGCCGCTGCCTCAAGGTGCTGAACGCCCTGCGCCGACCCGAGGCGCCTTACGACCTCGTGATCGGGGGCTTGCCGGGCGCCGCGGGAGCCGAGGCGTCGTACGAATCGGCCGTGCCCCTGACCTTCGTCGAGTCGTTGGAGGTCTTCGAAGGCTGGCTGCGCGCGAATTTCCCCGATGCCGCCGCCGACGGCGGAGTGGAGGCGGCATGAGCATCCCGGACGCGATGCTTCCCCGCGCGGTTCTCCGGTCGGATCTGCCGCCTTGGCTGCTCGCCGCCGACGGCCTGCGGTCCGGCGAGACCTCGATGCAATACCTCGCGCGGCACAGCCATTCGTTCCGCTACGCCGCGCGTTTCCTGCCGCCTCCCTACGACGTGCTGGTGGCCGACGTTTACGCCTTCTGCCGCTTCACCGACGACCTGGTCGATGCGGCGGGCGACGTGCCCGCCGCCGAGCTTCGCCGGCGGCTCGAGGAATGGCGCGAGCTTGCGCGACGCGCCTACCAGGGTCGCGCCGGGTCGGCGGCCGGAGAGATAACGGGATTTCCGCTGCTCGACCGCCCGATCGGCGAGATGGCCCGCCGCGGCATTCCCTTCGAGCTGGCGGACGATCTGATCGAGGGCGTCGGGATGGACCTCGAGCCGCGACGCTACGCCACCTTGGCCGAACTCGACCTGTACAGCCACCGCGTGGCCTCGGTGGTGGGTCTCTGGCTCACGCGCCTCGTGGGCGTGCGCGATCCGGCGGTGCTGGAGCGCGCCGCCGACCTCGGCCTCGCCATGCAGCTCACCAACATTCTCCGCGACGTGGGCGAGGACCGCGCGCGCGGCCGCCTCTACCTGCCGCTCGACGTGCTGGCGCGGCACGGCATCTCGGCGGACGCGCTCATGGCCGTCGGCGCGGGGTCGGGGAGGGAGTCGCTCCCGCCGGGATGGACGGACGCGATGGAGGAATTGATGGCGGCGGCGGAGGCGCGCTACGCGCGCGCGCTGGAGGCGCTGCCCGCGCTCCCGTCCTTTTTCCGCAGGCCCGTGCGCGTCTCGGCGCTGGTCTATCGCGACATTCACCGCAGCCTGCGCCGGAACCGTTACGACAACCTGAACCGGCGCGCCTACGTGAGCCGCGGGCGCAAGGCATGGCTGGGGATCGTGGCCCGCGTGCTGTCGGAGGCGCGGCCCGAGCCCTCCGCCGCGCGCGGCCGCGTCGCGGCGGCGGTCGGCGTGGCGGCATTGGCGGGCCTCCTGGCCTTGAGCCTCGGCGCCGCGCCGCCGCGAGGCCCGACCCAAGGCGAGGCAGGCGAGGCGGGCGAGGAGCGCCACGCGGGCGTTGCGGATGTCGTCACGGCGCGGCTTGGAAGCGCCGAGGCGATGGCGAGGCGCGATCTCGCCGCCGCGGAGGCGGCGCTGCGAAGGAGCCCCGGGAAACCCGAGTTGCTCCTGCGGCGCCTGCGGCTTTTGCACGCGCTGAGCGTGCAGGACGAGTCGCTGCTCGCCTCCGCGCGGGCCGCGCGCGAGAAGGCCGAGGCTGCGCTGGGCCCCTCGCCGCTTCTGCTGGCCTACCGGGGCGCGCTGGAGGTCGTGGAGGCGCGCCACGGGTTCTGGCCGCGCGAGCGCATGGAACCTCTCCGGCGCGGCCTCCCGCTGCTCGACTCGGCCGTGGGCCTCGATCCCGCCGACGCCGAGATCCGTTACTTGCGGCTCACCAGCGGCTATTACCTGCCCTTCTTCCTGGGCCGCAAGCCGCAAGTGCGCGAGGACTTCGCGGCCCTCGCCCGGCTTTTGCCCGGCGCGCGCCACGATTTCCCGGCGGCCTGGTATGTGGCGGTGACCGACTTCGTGCTCGACAAGGGCGGGCTCGAGCCGGGGGAGCGCGAGCGCTTGCTGCGAGCCCGCGCCGATGTCTCGGCCGCGTCGAAACACCGGGCGTCGGGACCCGACTACTCGCATATTCCCTGACATGAGCCCACCCGTCTTCGATCCGCTTCTGGCGCGCGGCTTCGACGCCGCGTTCGCCGGGGTGTTCCGCCTCGGGCTTTCCGGCATCTCGTGCCCGGATCCGAAAGGGCTCGCGGCCGCGCTGCCCGCGGATCGCCCGGTTTTGCTTTACGGAAACCACGCGAGCAATTGGGACGGTTTTTTGTACCGGCGCCTTCAGCGGAAGCTTCGGCCCGGCTCGCCGCTCTATAGCGTGATGCTCGAGTCGGAACTGCGGCGCTTCCCGCTCTTCCGCCGCCTCGGCGGCATCGGCATCGATCCCGGCTCGCCGGGTTCGGCGGCGCGGGTGCTTCGAAGCCTGCGGGAACTGCGCGGGCGCGGGTCCGGCTTTTGCCTGACCGTGTTTCCGCAGGGCTCGACCTTTCCCGTCACCAAGCGTCCCTTGGGCTTTCGGGAAGGCCTCCTGGCCTTCGCCCGCGCCTTGGCCCCGGTCACGCTCCTGCCCGTGGCGTTGCGCTACGAACTGCTCGGATCGCTGCGCCCGCGCGCCTTCGTCAGGGTCGGGGCGGCCATTCCCTGCGACACCGAAGCGCCGGACCTTCCCGCGCTGGAGGCCCGCGTCGAATCCTTGCTCGAGGAGCTGGATGGGGAGCTGTGCGCGGGCGGCGAAGCCTTCGCCCGCGGAGAAAACCGATGAGCGCGTTGTCGGAAATCCTTGCCGTCGCCTCGCTGTGCGTGCTGGCCTTCATGCTCTGCATGATCGCCTTCAACCTGCTCACCGCGCCGCGGGCCGAGCGGCTTCCGGCGCCCCGGCGATTTCCCAAGGTCAGCCTCCTGGTGCCCGCGCGCAACGAGGCGCACAACCTGCCGGTGCTCGCCGATCATTTCGCCCGTCTGGACTACCCGGACCTCGAGATCATCCTGCTCGACGACGCGTCGGAGGACGATACGGCCCGGGAACTGGAGAACCTGGTGGCGCGCGCGCATCGCCCGGAGCAAGGCGTCACCGCGCGAGCCCTCATCGGCGCGCCTTTGCCCCAAGGATGGCTCGGAAAGAATTGGGCTTGCCACCAGCTGGCGCAAGCTTCGCGCGGCGAAGTGTTGATCTTCTGCGATGCCGACGCGCGTCCCGCGCCCGCCGCCGTGGCGCGCACGGTCGCCCTGCTCGATCGTTATGACGCGGGCTGCGCGACCTTCATGCCGAGGCAATTGCTGGGCTCCTGGTCGGAGCGCGCGGTGATCCCCGTGCTGCTCCACCTCACCTTGCTGGGGTTCTTTCCCCTGGCGCTCGCTCCGCGCCTGCGCTGGAAAAGGCTGGGAGTGGCGAACGGCCAATGGCTTTCCTTTCGCCGGGGAGCTTACGCCGCGATGGGCGGACATGCCGCGGTGCGCGACAAAGTCGTCGAGGATATCGCGCTGGCCCAGCGGGCGCAAACCTCCGGCCAAGGCCTCGCCATCGCGTTGGCGCCCCGCACTTTGGAGGTGCGCATGTACCGCAGCTTCGCCGAGGTGTGGGACGGCTTCGGGAAGAACCTCTTCGTGCTCACGGGCGGCAAGGCGTGGAGCGCGCCGCTTTACGGCGCGTTCTTCGCCCTCTTCCAGATCCTGCCGTGGGCGCTGTTCGTCTTCGATCCGGCGCGCCGGCCCTTGTGGGCCGCGCCGCTGTTATTGCTCGCGGCTTGCCGCCTTCTCGTCGCCCTCGCGCTGCGCGAGCCGCTCGCGGCCATGGCGTGGCATATTCCCGGCTCGTTGCTCGTGCCCGTCATGGCCGCCCGCTCGCTGTGGAACTTCCGCCGCGGCCGCCTTGCGTGGAAGGGGCGCGTGCTGGACGCCGCCGATCCTTCGTCCCCGCGACTTTCCGGAGAAAAGCCATGACCCGTCCTTCCCGCTTGAGTCCCAGGAATTCCGTTCCCAAGGCCGTGGTGATCGGCGGGGGATTCGGCGGACTGGCCTCGGCCATCCGGCTGCGGGCCATGGGCATGCAGGTCACCGTGCTCGAGCGGCGCGAGCGCACGGGCGGGCGCGCCTACCAGCTCCGGGAAGCGGGGTACGCCTTCGACATGGGACCCTCGCTCATCACCGCCCCGGAGATCATCGGCCGGGTGTTCGAGCGCGCGGGCACGACGCTCGCCGACGCGCTCAGGCTCGTCCCGCTCGATCCCTTCTACCGCGTGTTCTTCCACGACCGGACATGCTTCGATTACAACGGAACCCCCGACCACATGAAACGCGAGATGCGACGGTTCGATCCTTCCGACGCCGATCGCTACGACGCCTACATGGAGGCCATCCGCCCCATCTACGAGGAAGTGATCGAAAAGGGATTGGGCAGCCGTCCCTTCGGCGATCCGGGGACCATGATCCGTTTCGCCCCCACCGCGTTGCGATTGGGAGCCTGGCGCACCGCCACGGGTTTCGCGAACCGGTTCTTTCGCGATTGGCGGCACCGCTTCGTGTACAGCTTCCATGCCCTCTATATCGGCGGCAATCCCTTCCATTGCCCGGCCATCTACCAGATGATCCCGTACCTGGAGCGCAAGCAAGGCGTATGGTACGCGCCGGGCGGCATGCGATCGCTTGTGGCGGCGATGGAGGGCGCCTTCGTGAGGATGGGCGGAAGGGTGGAGACGGGGAAGACCGTGACGCGTATCGTCGTGAGGGAAGACGGGAAGGAAGGCGGGAGGGCGGGAGGGAAGCCCCACGCAAAACCTTGCGTGACCGGAGTCGAGACGGAGGACGGGACGACCTATCCGGCCGACATCGTGGTGAGCAACGCCGACGTGGGGCACACCTACACCCGCCTGCTCGAGGCGAGGCA
>CBFGVC010000101.1:0-7351 GCA_965652255.1 uncultured Fibrobacteria bacterium
TACGGCGGCTTCCAGTTCGAGTCCTCCAACTTCAAGTTCTCCTACGACCTCGAAGTGGACGACCAGTCCGTTCCGGTCAGCTTCGAGCTGGAGGGCGAGAATAAGTACCGCGCCACCGTAGGCGCGAGCATCCGGTTGCTCGCCGTCAACCTGAACGCCGACTACAACTTCGGCAACTACAATTCCTTCAGCGCCGGCGTGATGGTCGGATTGTAACCGGCCGAAGCCGATTCACCGCGCGTTAAAAAGGCGACCCTTCGGGGTCGCCTTTTTGTTTCATTCCCGCGAAAAACGCAGCAACAGGCTGTTTGGTGCTGTATATTTATGCCAAAACGACATCGCCATCCATCGCGACATCGTTTGGGTCTGCATCGCGCGAGAACGCGGCAGGCCCGACCCGCTAACGCATGGCGCCCTTGATCAGCACTCCCTCCACCTCCGCACGACATGGGACGCCAAATACGTCGGGAAGACGGGCATGGGGCTCCGGTATCCTCCTCGCGGCATGCGGGTTGGCGTCTTTCGCGGGAGCGCAGGCCCCCTCGGATGCGCCGTCGGAAACCATCCCGGTGAGTCTGGAAACGGCGGTCCGACCGCAAGACCAGGCCATGGCCCAATCGTCCCCATCCACCGCGGGCGACATCCCCGCCTCCGCCGTCCGGGCACGCGTTGGCGTACGGCACGAGATCTATCGGGTTTCCGGAGCATCCCTCGCGGATACCCTTTGGAGACTGTCCGGCCGAGAGGGCGTGGCGACCGACGGCGCCTATCGCGTGCTCTTCCTGACCGATACGACCCCCAAGGCCTACCTGTTGCGGGGAGGAACGCAAGTCGGGGAATTGCCCGCCTCCTCGACCGACTTCTTGCAGGAAGAAATCCGTTCCGGCGGATTGAAGCGGGGGGACGATTCCCGTCTATGGAGGAATTTCTGGAACCCTTCGGACCCGCTGCAACCCTTCATGTGGGGCACGGGGCTGGAGATGACCTGGTCGATGTCGGTTTCGGGAACGAAGAACGCGAGCCCCCAGTTCGTGCGCCAGATGGACCTGGTCTTCGCCCAGCGCCCGTTGCCCTGGATCCTCACCGAACTCGGCGGCCACTTGAGCGCTTATGGCGGCGGACTCCTTCAGCAGCTTTACCAGGAAGTTCCCCCGGAACACGACTACTGGAGCCATGCGTGGCCTTGGTGGCACGCGGCGTTGGGCATTCCCGGCATCAAGTGGGAGGTGGCCCTCGCGAACCGGCCACTGCCCGAGCTGTACTGGCTGGAACCGCATGCGGGCTGGGCCTCCTACCTTGCCGGACGCAGCCGTGCCGGCGACACGGCCTCGCTTGAGGATGCCGAGGCCCTGCCGGGAGCGAAGTTCCTGCGCAGGTGGACGCGCACCGGCGATCCGATCCCGTCCGGAAGGAACCTGTCGCACACGCTTCACGCCAAGGCGGGCCCGCTGCTATATTCGGCATACATCGATCCCGACCTTTACCGCTCCGTCGTGCACAGGGTATTCTTCGGAGGCTTGCCGGGACCGAGGGGAACATGGGGCTTCGGTTTTTTCCTGGCCGACGGCATCGGGCAAAGCCTCTTCCGCTACGATCTCGCTCCCGGGAAAGTCCGCGTGGGCGATCCCGCGGACGGCAATGTCCTCCACCTCTCCCTGCTCCGCCTCGAGCTCGCATATCGTGACAACATGAGATATCGCGTGGCCTTGGCCACGGGCATCCACCTCGACAGTCGCACCTTCACCCACGGAAGCAAGCCATGAACCCCATTCCGAGCGAATCCATTCAGGACCCGGAGTCCACCCTCCGGCAGGGTCTCCAGCAATTGGAGGATGCGCGCCGCGTCGTCCGGCGCGGCAGGCTGTTGCCGCTGGTCGCGGCCTTGGTGGGCGCGATCGCCCTCGTCGCGCTCAACATCCTGATGTTCCACAACATCTACTTGTCGCTGTTCCTCGGGGTCGTCTTCGCGGGCTTCCTCGCCGGCCAGGTACTCGCGTACCGCCAACTGGGCGTCATCCGCGACGACCTCGAGAACGACGGGCTCGCGCTGCGGACGATCGCGCAGGCGGGAAACGGGTTCGACCCGGCCGACCTGCGCCGCCGCCTGCGCGAGGAGGCTCCTTCCGGAGAAATCCGGAACCTGGTGCTGGGCTGGCTGGATCTCGGCCTGAAGGGCCAAGGCGAGGGCTACGACAGCTTGCTCGAGGAGACATTGGAGCGCCGGTCGAACAACGAGAATCGCGTCCTGTCGGTGCACGACACGATCAACAGCATCACCCTCAAGCTCGGCTTCCTGGGCACCTTGATCGGCATCATCCTCACCTTCCCGCCCATGAAACGGGCGGTGCTCGGCCTCTCCGACAGCGATGGCGAGCTGAATTTCATACGCGACATCGCGCTGGCCATCGACGGCGACCAATATGCCATCCTCAGCACGCTGATCGCGATCGGGCTGTCGATCCTGATCGAATCCATCACGATCCAAATCCTTGAACGCCTGTTCCGCGGGACCGGAACGGTGCTATCGCACGTGAACGAGTGGAACACGTTGACGCTGCAACCGATATTGGCCGCCCGGCGCGACGAGGCGGCGCGCGCCGAGGCCGCGGAAAGGAACCGCGCGCGGCTCGAGGAGGCCGTCGTGGGTGCCCAGGCCGCGCTGGAAAGGCGCCTTTCGGTGCTTGCCGCGGCGGCCCAGGCCGCCGACGAGCGCATCCAGGGGCTTCTGGGCGCGCAACGAGCCATGGAGGATCGCGCGCATCGCCTCGAGGAGGCCGAACGAAACCATGCGCGGCTCGAACGATCGGTGACGGTGGCCCAGGCCGAGCTGGAGAAGCATCTCTCGGCCCTCGCCACGGCCACGGCGGCGGCGCACGGGCAGCTCGACGAGGTCGCCCGCCTGCAGATGTTGATGGGAGAGCGCATGGCCCGCCTGGCCGAGTACGAGCGTCAGTATCGCGATTTCCTTTCGGCCAAGTCCAGGGCCGTGGCTCCCGAAGGGGCCCGGGGCGGGGCCTGAGCATGCCGCGTCGTCACCGGCCCCCCCGCCGCAAGCGTCATGGGATCAGCTTCGAGGAAGTGCTGACGGTCATCACCGTGCTCTTGCTGCTGCGCGTGGTGTTCATGGTTCCCATGGTCAACCTCGACAAGGCGAAGACCGAGTCGGCGATGCGCGACGACTATTGGTCCCGACAAGCCGCCTACGTGCTTTCCCGCCCCTCCGACCCCGGGGCGCTCAAGCCCTATCGCGGGGCTTTCGGCCTTCGGGACATGAAGGGCTTCCTGACGCGCGCGGGCGACACCATCTTCATCGAGGCCGCCTTTCCCGACAGCTCCCTGCTCGTGATCCGGCACTTGCCCGACCAGCGCGCGTTCGTGGCCATGCGCGTCGAAGGCGGCGGCCTGACGCACAGCTTCCGGCACGGCCGCCTGCTCTGGAGCCAGGCCGAGGAGGAATGGTTCATCACCGCCGACACGGTGGATTACGGGGCGAAGCCCTCGTCCCGCAGGATGGAGCAGGCCTTTCGCGAGAGGACCCAAAGGGAGCGGGGGTACTGAGCGTGGCTTCCGGCGCCGCGGGCCGGCCGCCTTCGACAGCGGCGCGCGCAAGGACGACATTGCTGCGCGGGCTCCTGTTCGTCCTCCTCGCTGCGGGCCTCGCGGCCGCCAGGAACGGCGAGGAACCCCTGAACCACTACGGCATCGTCGCGCTCACCGACAGCGCCGTGGGCGTCCGGCTCGCGGCGCGCTTCAAGGCGAAGGGCCAGCCCGTCTTTCTCGTCCACGACATCAACATCGGGCTCAGCCGCAACGACATCATGCGGTTTCCCGACCGCGTGGTGCTGGTGGACGACGACGTGTGGGCCACGCTGCGGGCCGAGGGCGCGCTCGCCAAAATCCGCGCGAGCCCGGTGGTGCGGGTCCAAGGCCTGGCGACCGCCTCGTCCTGGACGCAGCGGGCCGGCCTCGTGGGCGATGCGCGCCAACGAAAGGCCTTTCAGCTGGGCGCGGAAATCCTTCGTATCCTCGAGGAGAACTTCGGGGGCTCGCCGCACGCCAACCAGCTGACGCTATCCTTCGACCAAGGCCGCCTCACCCTGCTCGCCTCCGCGGCGATGATGGACCAACTGAAGCTGTCTCCCGTGCGCCGCATCGACCCCGAAGGCCGCCCCCGAATCATATCGGTTCCTCCCGACAGCCTCCGGTTCGTGCGCCAACCGTTCGATTTCCGCGTCTGGGCGGTGGATCCCGGGAATCCCGCCGGAGCGTTGAGCTACACGCTGCGGGGAGCGATTCCTCCCGGCCTCGCCTGGGACGCCGCCCGGCACGCGCTGTCGGGCACTCCGACCGCGCCCGGCCGCTGGGGCCTCACAGCGGTCGTCCGAAACGCCGAAGGCAAATCGGACTCGTTGCCTTTCGTCGTCCATTTCCGCGCCAACGAGCCTCCCGAGGCGTTGTCTCCCACCCGCATCACCGCTTCCACGGGACGGGAATGGACGTTCGCCCCCCGGCCCCGCGATCCGGACCATCCCGGAAACTCCTTGCGCATCGTGCCGGAAACGCTCCCCCGGCGGATGTCCTACGATGCCAATGCCGGGCTGTTCCGCTGGAGGCCCGACAGCGCGCAAGTGGGCAGGCGGCATCGCTTCGCCTTCGCGGTGGAGGACCCGCTCGGCGCCAGGCGGTCGTACGCCTATGAGCTTCGCGTCACGAGCGATGAAAGCGTCGTCCTGACCGAAGGGGTGAAGATCGACCTGCCCTCCGACACGCTCGTGAGGGGGCGGACCTATATCTGGCGCACCGAGGCGATGCGCGCCGCCTGGGCCGGCCAGGACATCCACCTCGAGGCCGTCTCGGGCTCCGACAGCACTCGTTTCGGCAACGACACGCTTTTCCTGAGACCCGGCCAGCCGGGGCTTCACCGCCTTGATTTCGCCTTCATCGTGCAGGGGCAACCGGTGGCGCAGAGTATCATGATTCCGGTTCGCGACGACACGCCGCCCGTGTTCCTCACCCATGCCGGCGACTGGAAGGTCCGCCTCGGGGAGCCGGCCCGCGAATATCACCCGATCGCGATGGATCCGGAGGGCGAGCGCGTCACCCTGGATGCGGAGTTCCCCGCCGGAAACGGAATGGAGTGGGATGGGCGCCGCCTTCGCTTCGAGCCCGCCAGGCCCGGCCGCTATCCCGTGCGGTTCGTGGCGCGCGACGAGGGCGGCAAGGCCGCCGAGCAATGGGTGGCCTACGAGGCGCGCAAGGAACCCGTCGGGACGCGGTGGATCCTGGAGAGCCACAACCAGGGCGATTACGCGGCGCTCACGGCAACGCGCGATTTCGGCACCGGACGCGTGGGCATCTACTCTCCCAACTTCAGGGGAACCCTGCTCCCGGACCGCCATTGGATCGCCTCCGAGACGCCGTTCATCTTCCTGGGAGGGAACCTGCTGGGCCCAAAAAGCGCGGCCCGCGGAAGCGCGCTGTGGGGCGACGTGGGATTCAACTTCAGCAATCCGCCCGCGCCCTTCTTTTTCACGGGAGGAACCTACCTTCGCCTCAACGGGGAATGGCGGTTTCCCGAATCGCCGCTTTCGTGGATCGAGGCCGAGTTCCGCACGCACATACACCAGGCGCTTTTCGCGGCCTCCCAAAAGAACGTCGAAGGGCTGACCGACACCAGCGAATCCCTGGATCTCGACAGCCTGTCTGAAGGATCCCTGGGCAGGACGGTCCGGAACGCGTTCCGGCCCGACAACATGCGGGCCTTCGCCCGCGTGGAGGCGCTCGGCCCGGTGGGCTTCGGCTTCCACCTCGGCCCCTCGACCTGGCGCGAGGACGTGCCCATGCGCCGGCGATACATTCAATGGGTCGGCGGCACCGTGCGCTACAGGCTCGAGCGCCATCCCGACACGTATCAAGCCAGTTTCCGCGCGGGCTGGTCTGCGGGGAACGTGGATTCCAAGGGGTCCGGGTGGTCGTGGTACGCCTCGCTGCGGGCGAGCTTGGGATCCGCGCCCTGAAGCACGCCGAGTGGAAGCGCCCGCTTCCGACGACGGTTACCCTTTCGCGAACACCTGACTTCGCGGGCTTCCCCATCATTCGATGCGGGGGGCCGGATTCGGTCAACCGGGTTTTCGGGACAGGATGAAGGCCGAACCTTCCCGCTCGGCGGGAAGGACGTCGGGCATCGCCGCTCCCGCCGCGGCGAGCAAGGCTTCGATATCCGCGAGGCGCGGCAGGAACCATTCCGCGCCTGATTCCAGCCGGTGGCGCCCGTTCGCCAGGGCTACCGCTACCGGAATCCGATCCCGGAGCAGCGTGCGGACGAGGAAGCCGCCTCCCGGCCTCAAGGCCTCCCAGGCTTCGCGCCACATCGCCTCGAATGCGGCCTCGTCGCGGGCCCAGTGGAAAAGGTCGATGCAGAGCACCGTCGCGAAGATGCCGCGCGTGAACGGCAGCGCCTCGGCGCGCGCGGCGACGAAGGAAGGACGCACCGCGTGCGTCCCGTCGAAGACACGCGTTCCGCCTGATGCGTGCGTCCGCGGAGCGTCCCCCCCGAGTTCCCGCCCTGTAGCCAACGCGTCGAAATCCATGTCCACCGCGACCACGCGGGAGCCCGCCTCGGCGAGTTCGCGCGCGTGCCGCCCCGTGCCGCAGCCCAGGTCGAGGACAGGATCGGATATCAGAAACCGGAAATCGGAAACCGAAGAAAACCTGCCGGGACTTCCTGGTTTCCGCGTTCCGGTTTCCGGTTTCAGAACAGCCGCCCGCCCATCACCAGCATGGCGATGTTGAAATAGATCAGTATCCCCGTCACGTCGATGAAGGTCGCGACGAAGGGGGCGGAGGAGGTCGCGGGATCGAGCCCCATGCGGCGGAGCACGAGCGGCAGCATCGATCCGATGATGTTGCCCCAGGCCACCACGCAGATGACGGCCAGGCCGACGGCCATTCCGAGCTGGAAGAAACTCTCGCCATAGGCCTCGAACACCGTGCCCCAAAGCAAGACCCGGAGCAGGCCGAGCAGGCCGAGGATGACCCCGAGCCCGAGGCCGACCAAAAGCTCGCGCCGCAGCACCTTCCAGACGTCCTTGAACTCGACCTCGCCGAGCGCCAAGGCGCGTATGACGAGGGTCGCCGCCTGCGAGCCCGAGTTGCCGCCGCTGCTGATGATCAGCGGGATGAAAAGCGCCAGCACGACGAGCGACTCGATCTCCGCCTCGTAGGTGCCCATGGCCGAGGCGGTCAGCATTTGGCCGAGGAACAGGACGATGAGCCACACGGCGCGCTTGCGCAGCAACTTGAAGTGGGAGATCTCGAGGTAAGGCTCCTCCAGCGGCGTCGCGCCGCCGAA
>CBFGVC010000102.1:0-7322 GCA_965652255.1 uncultured Fibrobacteria bacterium
GGACTACCTCAAGTTCTACGGCACGCGCAAGCACCACCACATGCACTACGGCTTCGACCGGGACCTCCCTCCCGGAAGCAGCCCCACGGGCCACATGACCCGTTACCTTGCGAAGCTGGCGGGGCTCCTACCCCCCGACGCAGCCAGACCCGCGAAGAATCCCCCCATGGTGCTGGACGCCGGCTGCGGCATGGGCGGCTCTTCGATCCTGATGGCGCGCGAGACCGGGGCCTTCTGCGTGGGCATCAACCTCGTCGAGATGCACGCGCGCATCGCCCGGGCCTTCGCCCTCGCCGACGTCGCCAAGTGGGGCACTCCCGCCGAGACCCCGCGCGGCATCGCGCCCGTCGATCCTTCGTTGGGGAGAACGCCCGCCCGCTTCGTCGCCAACGACTACACCACCCCCGCGTTCAAGCCCGAAAGCTTCGACGTGATCTGGGCGCTCGAGAGCTTCTGCTACGCCCCGGACAAGGAAGCGTGGATCCGGAACATGGCCCCTCTGCTCAAGCCGGGGGGGCGACTCGTGCTGGCCGACGGGTTCTCGGGCCGGGATCCGGCCGACGCTTCGGAGGCGCGAGCGTTCGGCCTCTTCCTGAAGGGCTGGGCCGTGCCTCACTTCTGCTCCTTCGACGACGTGAAGGCCTGGGCCAAGAATGCCGGGCTCGAGGTCGCGCACGCCGAGGACATCACGCCCGACGTGCTGCCGCACTCGTGGAAGATCTTCCGCCTCGGCCCGCTCATCGTGCCGTGGCGAAGGTTCCTGCGCGCGTTGGGCCTCGTGGGCGAGGAGAAGATGCACAACGCGTGGGCCATCTATCACCAGTACACCACGCTCAAGCGGGGAATCTGGCGTTACGGCGCGTTCTGCTTCCGCAAGCCGGGATAGCCGGTCGCCTCGGTACACTCGCGCAAGCGCGAGCACTCGGCGACCGAAGGATTTGCAGAAGTATGATGGAAGACATGAATAGCATTCGGAATATCGCTGAAGACTTGGACGTGCGGCCCTGGATTCTGTCATCCAGCGCCACTCGAGGGGGTAAAGCCACCCAATGTGTTAGTCGATCATCCTGATTTCGTCCGCTGTTTGCGAAACGCTTTTTTCCCATAGCCCATACGATCCGCGTTGGGTTCTCGGAGAAAAAGGCGGCTATAGAAGGCGATACGCATTTCAAGGACGGGGAAAAGGATGCGTCGAATCGCCCTGGCACCCCCGTAACGCAAAAAGATCATTCCTACGCCGGTGGGTTAGCCCGACTAATGGATCAGCTTGTTGAAAGGCGTTTCAGCGCGTTCGCCGACGAAGTGACCTTCGTCGCGTCCAATTTTCCGGGGATGTGCCTGACTTGCTAAATGTTTGAACTCATGCTGGAGGGCGCCATGCCTCACATGTATATCCTTGAGTGCGCCGATGGCACGTACTATACGGGTAGCACCTACGATCTGACCCGTCGATTCGAGGAACATTCCACCGGCGTCGGCGCAAGCTACACCGCGAAACGTCTTCCTGTTCGATTGGCTTACTCCGAGGCATTTTCAAGAATAGATGCGGCCTTTAATCGCGAGAAACAGGTGCAGAATTGGAGCCATGCCAAGAAACGAGCATTGATCGCAGGAGAGATTTCCGTTATAAAGAGTTTGGGGAAAAAACGGTTCCGACATTCGAAGCGCCGTATAAGCGAAGGTGTTTCATGAAGGAGCAATTGCGGTCACCGAGTGATCCGCATTGGCGGATTGTATCGAGGTGACCACCCCCTTGTATCTTCTCCCCTCCACAAGGAGTTCCCCCATGCGTAAGGCGCCCCTCGCTTTCTTCCTCTCCTGTTCCCTCTTCCTTTCCCTCGCCGCCGCGCCCGCGGCGCAGCCTGCACCGGCGCAGGCCGGGGAGCCCCGGGTGACCGTCATCGGCGTCGGCGAGGTCAAGGCCGCGCCCGACATGGCCGTGATCACGGCCGAGGCCTCTTTCACCCGCAAGACCGTGAAGGAGGCGGCCGCCGAGACGCGCAAGGCGATGGACGCCATCGTGAAAGCCGCCCGCAAGGCGACGCGCTCCGCCGACGACCTGCGCACCGGCCGCCTGTCGATCCATCCCGAATACGACTGGGCCGAGGGCAAGCGGCGCTTCCTCGGCTACACCGCCTCGCAATCCCTCGAGATCACGATCCGCGACCTTTCGAAAATCGAGAGCCTGACCGAGGATTTGTTCGCCGCGCCGGTGACCGGGCTCGGCGGCCTGCAAATGCTGCACTCGGCGGCCGACAGCCTGAGGCGCGAGGCGCTGGCGATCGCCGTCCGCGACGCGCGCGACAACGCCGCGAAGATCTGCGGCGCGGCGGGGAGGTCGTGCGGCGAGGCGATGGCGATCCGCATGCAGGGCGCGGGCGCGCCGCCGCCGCAGCCGATGTTCGCTGAGGCGCGGGCGTTCAAGGCCGCCGACGCGGGCGGCGCCCAGGTGGAGGCGGGCCTCCTCGCCTTCTCCGCCGCCGTTGAGGCGGACTATCGGCTGGAATAGGAAGGGTGACGGGCGGG
Source organism: uncultured Fibrobacteria bacterium (assembly GCA_965652255.1). Taxonomy (GTDB): domain Bacteria; phylum Fibrobacterota; class Fibrobacteria; order UBA11236; family UBA11236; genus UBA11236. Next base: position 2,527 of record CBFGVC010000102.1, read on the forward strand.
GCGCGCATCAATGGGCGTGCGGGGGATCGTAAGGGCGAATCCCATTCGCCCGGATCCGCCCTACGATCGCCCGATCCCCTGCACGCCCCGCCGACCGAATGAAAAAAGGGACCCGCCAACTGGCGGGTCCCTCTTCGTTCAAGCCGTGAGGCAAGAAACTTTTACCAGCGACGCGGGCCGCGATCGCCGCCGCCGAAACCGCCGTTGCGCGGACGCTCCTCGCGCGGACGAGCCTCGTTCACGTTGATGGCGCGGCCCTTGAGGTCCTGGCCGTTGAGCGCTTCGATGGCCTTGCGGGCATCGGCGTCGTTGGGCATTTCGACGAACGCGAAACCACGGGACTTGCCCGTCTCGCGATCCGTCATGATCTTTGCCGAGGACACTTCACCGTACGCGCCAAAGGCCGCTTCGAGATCCGCCTGGGTGGTGGCCCACGCGAGGTTACCGACGAACAGATTCATACACACTTTTCCTTGAGGGGGTTGGATCGAAATCCAAATGGAGCGGCCTTTACACGGGGCACATGAACTTCAAAAGGACTCGTTAAATAAGGTAGAAGCAAAATATCGGATTTGCATAAGGTATTCCGGAAAAATCAGCATTTAAGACCGGACGAGGCGGTTTTCGGGCAGGCTCCCCCCTCCTTGGGGGAAAGTTATGCCCGAATTCGAAGGATTTCGTGACTTTCCTTCACCCTTTGTCACGGCTTTGGGGCCCCCCGCCACCCCCCGAGGGCATTCCCCTCCCGGGGGCCTGCAACCCCGGCGACACCGCCCCCGGCCCTTGGGAGGGTACCTTCCCACGGAAATCCGTCGACCCATCCCGGACCGAACAACCCTGCCGTCCCCGAAAGTCCCCCCCGAAAAACCGCTCCCCATTCACACCATGTCCGCCTGGTTCGTTTACCTCGTTCGTTGCCGCGACGGCAGCCTCTACTGCGGCATCGCCACCTCGGTGACGCGTCGGGTGGCCGAGCACAACGCGGGAAAGGGGGCCAAATACGTCGTGGCCGCGCGTCGTCCGGTGGAATGCGCGTGGAAGCGGAGGATGACCGGGCATGGCGATGCCTTGCGGCTGGAGCACTGGGTGAAGCGCTTGCCGGTGGCGGAGAAGCGCTTGCTGGCGGAAGGGCGCGCGACCGTGCGGCGGGGGAAGGGCGGCGGGTGGTTGCTGGCCGGCGGGAGAGAATCAAAAACCCGGGATGCGGGAAAAGAACCGTGAATCGTGGATAGTGGTTCGTGAAGGGAAAAGTCGGCGCTCACGATCCACGAGCACTATTCACGATCCACGATCCACGATCCACCTTAAAATGGTGCACCCGACACGATTCGAACGTGTGGCCTTCGCCTTCGGAGGGCGACGCTCTATCCAGCTGAGCTACGGGTGCCCGGGGAGGGCCCAAGGTAGAATTTTCAGGGGATTCGGGGGGGACTGGCGCGGTCGCGCGATGTTCGGGTTCGTTCCCGGAAGCCGGATCGTTGCGGCGACCGGAGGGTTCACGCCGCCATGCGGCGACGGATGCGGCTCAGGGCCACCGGCGTGATGCCGAGGTAGCGGGCGATGTCGGCCTGGGTGATGCGGTCGGCGAGCCCGGGATGATCGGTCAGGAACTCGCGGTAGGCTTCTTCCGCCGACATCGAGAGCATGTTGCGCCAGCGGCGCTCGCGCTGAAGCGCGTAGAGGCGGATCAGGTCGTGGGAGACGCGCGAAAGCTCGGGGGCCGATGCGCCGTGCCGCAGCAGCAGGGCGTACGGATACACCATGAAGCTGCAGTTCTCGATGCACACCACGGAGAAGCTTCCATCCTCCTCGGGGGATTGCAGGAAGGGCTGGCCGAAGAGGCCCGGCGCCGAGACGAAGGAACGGATCCATTCCTTGCCGTCCGGCGGCAGGAAGCAGATCTTGACGAGCCCGTGCTCGAGCACGAATATGGAGTCGTCGTCGCCGGGGCGGAACACGTGCGCGCCCTTGCGCAGGGTGCGGGGAACCCCGGAGGCGCGCACCTCCGCGTTCGAAACGAAGGCGCGGGCGAGGCGCAAGGCGAGCTCGGGAATCTGCGTAAGGCTCATGGTCCGGAAATAATCATAACACCGTTTCGCTTTAAAAATCCGGAATCCCAATGCCAAAGAGCGCCCTCCAGAGCGCTTTTGACGACGAATCCGGCCGATTCGAGCCCGCAGTCCGGCATTCCGGCCGCGTCCCTCAGGCGGCCTTGAAACCCCGCAGGAGGAGGGTGCGGATCTCGGGATGCCTGCGATGCTCGCACAGGTATATGCCCTGCCAGGTGCCGAGCAGCATCCCGCCTCCGCCCACGGGAATCGCGAGGCTCGTGCCCGTGACGATGGAACGCATGTGCGACGGCGAGTCGTCCGGCCCTTCGAGCGTGTGAGCGTGCCACGCCTCGCCGTCGGGCGCGAGGCGGTCGAGGAACGTTTCCAGGTCGCGGCGCGCGGTGGGGTCGTAGTTCTCGCTGATGCACAGCGAGGCGCTGGTGTGGCGGATGAAGAGGAAGAGCATGCCTTCGCGCATGCCGAAGCCCGCAAGGGCATCGGCGACCTCGGTGGTGATCTCGTGCAGGCCCCGGCGCGGGGCTCGCACGCGGAGTTCGGCGGTTTTCCATTCCATATGCGAAAAAAGTAGGTCGGGCTGGCGCGCTTTGCATTCGCAGCCGGCTCGTTCTATATGAAGACCGGAGGCCACATGACCGAATTCACCAGCTCGACCCTGCTGCTGTTCGTCCTGCTGAACCCCTTCCTGATGAGCGTGTACCTCGCGCCATTGATCCGCACATTGGATCACCGCACCTTCGTCCGGGTAGTCGCGCGCGGGGCCTGGATCAGTTGCACGGTTTTTTTCGTGTTCGCGCTCGTCGGCGACGCGGTGTTCACCGACGTGCTGCAGGCGCGCTATGCGGCCTTCCAGATCTTCGGCGGGATCATCTTCGTCATGGTGGGCCTCCGCTTCATCCAAGGGGGCGCGGAATCCATCAACGTGTTTCGCGGGGATCCACGACATCTCGGCGGGGCCGTGGCCCTGCCTTTCATGATCGGCCCCGCCACGATAAGCGCCAGCATCGTGGCGGGAGGACGCCTGCCCGCCGGGTTTGCCCTGCTGGCGATCGTGATCGCGCTGCTGGCGACGACGATCGCCCTGTTCGTCCTGAAGTCCGTGCACGACCGCGTGCATGCGCGCCACGAGGCGATCGTCAACCGCTATTGGGACATCACCGGCCGGGTGATGGCGATCGTCATCGGCACCTTCGCGATCGAGATGATCCTCCAAGGGGTGGACACATGGCTGGGCCGCGCGTGAGGATCCTGTGCCGGCGCACGCGGAGTTCGGCGGTTCTCCATTCCATGGCTCCAAAGCTAAGTTGAGAAGCAAGACGTGGATCGCGACTCGTGGATCGTGGATCGAAAAAACAAACCTCTCCCGAATTCGGTTCACGATCCACTCTCCTCGATTCACGGTTCCACCCCGGAGAACCTCATGCTCGACCGCCTGAACGCCCACCGCGCCTGGGCCAACCGCCTTTACGTCGAATGGATGGCCGCCATGGCGGTCCCCGATGAATACGTCCTCAAAATGTTCTCCCACGTGCTGCGGGCCGAGGAGACGTGGCTTGTCCGCCTGCAAGGTGGAATCCCCGAGAACCGGATCTGGACCCTCGTGCCTCCGGGAGAGATCGACGCCTTGCGCGCCGCCAACGACGGGGGGATGGAGGAGGCGCTCGCGGGCGACGTGTCGCGAGTGCTGCGCTACGACAGGTTCGACGGCACGCCGATGGAGTCGACGGCCGCCGATGTCCTGACGCACGTCTGCACGCACGGCATGTACCATCGCGGACAAATCGCCTCGCATGCGGCGCGCGTGGGCTCGCCGAAGGCCCCCGTCACCGATTTCATCGCCTTCACGAAGCTGTTCCCCTAGTCGAGGATGGCTTTCGGGGGTATCGCGTCCAATCTTCAGGCGCGAACCTCCCTGCGGGAGTATCATAGTCCCATGGACGAAAAATACTGGGACCGCGTCGCGCGCGACTACGACGGCGAGATCTTCGACTCGCTCGCCAGCGACCGCAACGGGGTGATGCTGAGCCGACTCGACGAGTTCTCGAACGCGCGCGGCACGGCCTTCGACGTGGGTTGCGGAGTGGGCAAATACATCCCCGCCTTGGCCCGGCGCTTCGGCATCGTGCACGCCGCCGACCTTTCGGCCGAGTGCGTGCGCCGCGCCAAGGCGGCGTACGGGCACCTCAAGAACGTCTCCATCGCCAAGGGCGATCTTTCGCGCAAGATGGTTTCGACGGGCAAGGGGGAAAAGGCCAGGAAGGCCGACTTCATTCTCTGCGCGAACGTATTGATCATGCCTTCGGACAAGATGCGCGCGGGAATCCTGAAGCGGCTTTCGGGCATGCTGAAACCGGGCGGCGGCCTCCTGCTGCTCGTGCCCTCCCTGGAATCCTCCCTGTATGCCCACGCAAGAAGGATCGAGTGGCTGCGGCGGTCGCCGGGCTTGCGCGTCCCCGCCGCGACGACGCTTCCGCCGGGGCGCGGGGTGCTGCGCGGTTTGCTGTCGATAGACGGCGTTCCGACGAAGCACTGGTTGCGGGAGGAGCTTGTCGCGATGCTGGCCGCCGCCGGATTCCGGAGCGTGGCCGTGGACAAGGTGGAATACGACTGGAAGACCGAGTTCCACGGGCCCCCGGGGTGGATGAAGGCCCCATATCCCTGGGATTGGGCGGTGGCGGGAGTGAAGAAAAATTGAAGGCGTAGAGGTTTCAATTACGAGTTACGAAT
>CBFGVC010000103.1:0-7302 GCA_965652255.1 uncultured Fibrobacteria bacterium
GCGCGGAGGCGGTCCTGAAGGCCAAGGGCCGGCACGATCCCTGCGTGCTGCCGCGAGCCGTGGTGCTGGTGGAGGCGATGGCGGCCCTGGTGCTGGCCGACTTGTTCCTCGAGCAGCGCGCGCGCAACGGCCTTTTCAAGGCGGGATAGGGACGCGCGGCGGCGTGCCCTTCCGGTCGGGACGGTCAATGCCTCCCGGGGCCTACTTGCGGTAGGAGCCGATGACCGCCACCACGTAGTCGGCGTACCGATCCAGCGCCTTCAGCGCCGCGCGCTTGAAGTCCTGCGGGTCCGCCTTGACGACGTAGGTTCCGAAATTCAGATCGCCGCCGTAAGCGCGGGCCTTCTTGCCCACGAACCCGGGAGCCTTGTCGTCGTAGAGCACGATTTCCGCTTGGTAAGGCTCCACGATCGGGGCGTTGTGAAGAACCGTGGCGACCAGCTTCCTGTTGGTGATCGTAAGCCCGGGCGCATTATAGTAGCTGCCCATCGTAGCGGCATCCATCGTCGCTTCGTGGAACACGCTCTCGATCTTGATGGTCGCGACCGCGGAACTCGCGGCTTGCGTGATGATCCTGTCCTCGGTGAGTCCCCATTCGGTGCGACGCTCCACCGAGATGTCGAATTCGACGAAGTCCACGGTCAACCGCAGGGTCGAGAGCCCGGCATCCATCTCCTTTTGCCAGCTCATGACCTTGGTGATGAGGGTGGGATACTTGAAGAAGGGCATGTCGCCGGCGGTGAACACCTGCGAGGTTCCGAACTTCGGATGGTCGAACGTGCGCGCTTCGGTCGCCTCCGAAAGCTTGGCGAAGCTCTTGGAGGCACGGATTTTTTCCGCGTCGGCCAAGGGAATCCCCGCTGCAGACATTTTGGCGGCCAGATTCGCGTAGAACGCGTCGGCGATTTCCTGGAACACCGCATCGTCCACCCCCTCCAGCACCGCGAAAGCCTTGGCGGTGGCCACGTCGGCGGACTTCAACGTGACGGCCCCGCGTTCCTCTCCCTGAAGCTTTGAAGTCCCCGTGCGGAACTTGAGGGCGGCATAGGGCATGAACTGGGGATCGGGTTTTTCGAGCACCTTCTTCGCCGTGTTCGAGGCGGTGACGTATCGGCCGGCCTCCTCGGCGGTCGCGGCGGCGGACGTTTCAATGCAAAGCGCGCCGGCAAGCAGCGCGACGGAGGTGACGGCAATGATCGGGCGAAAGGCTGGATGCATGAGAGGCTCCTTGAAGGCTACAACGTGCAGGAAAAATGGAAGGACGCGGTGAGGGCGGCGCCCGATCCCGAGGCGCGCGGAAGTTCAAGGTTCATGCCGGTGATGGTACGCGTGGAACCGCTCTTCGAATAGGTCACGGTGCCCGTTGCCGCCATGTAGTTCACGGCCTGATGGTAGGCTTCGACCGTCGCACTGCTGTCCTCGAGACCCTCCACGACAGGGTACGTCGCGGGATCGGGGTCGGTGCCGGCCACTTCGACGGTGATGCGGGGAATCCCCCCGCTTCCCGACACGGAGGAATCCCGGGCGGTGAAGCTGGAGCGCGGGCGACCGAAGGTGGAAGTTTCGCAGGTCAGGGATGTGACGGAAAGGCTGTCGCCGTTGAGAATCATGTAATTTGCGCCCCCTCCGCCCCCCCCCTCCATCCCCGTCGTCGTCGCCGGGGCCGCTCGATCCGCCGTTGCATGCCCCCAGGATGAAGGCGGCCAGGAGCGCGGACGGACGTGTCCGGGAGAAAAACCCGATTCGAAGCATATCGTTCCTTTCAGTGCGGAAGTCGTGACGAAGCCCGACGATTTATTTAATTCTGGTCGTTTTGATTTGTAATAACTATCTGGAATCGGGACGAAATAAAACCAGCAGTTTCCGGGAAATCGGTCGGTCGCATGGCGGAAGACAAGGGCGGAAAAACCCGCGAAAAATTCTTCATGGCCCTCATGCATGAGCTGGCCGAGGCCGGCTATGAGCGCGTTTCCGTGTCGCGGGTGATCCGGCGGGCGGGCCTCACGAAGGGCGCGTTCTACCACCACTTTCGCGACAAGGAGGACCTTTTGCGAAAGGGCCTCGAGGCCCACATGAAGGGCACGCGGGGGTATGTGATCGGCGGCGACGTGGCCGGGCATCCCCATCCGGAGGAGATGATCTGCGCCGACATCGCCCGTATCCGCGACGAGTTCGGCGGGACGGCCGTGCTGCAAAGTTTCATCGAGTTCAAGCTGATGGCGGGCCGCACCCCGGACATGGCCGCCCTGTTCCTTCCCGACCAGGAGGGAAAGCTGCGCCTGTTGGAGGACATCGTGATCGTGGGACAAAGGGTGGGCCGCTATCGGAAGGATATCGATCCTGCGGCGGGCGCGCGCGGAGCCTATGAGGCCGTATTCGGCGCCTACTACGTGGCTCTCGCGAACCCGCCCGGCGATCCCGTGGCGGCGGCTCAGGCGGCGGTGCGACGCTACTTTGCCTTGATGCGTCCTCCGAATTGACCTCAGCGCTTTGCGCCGCGCTTGCCACTTCGCGCCAATCCCCACTGTGTCGGCAATTGTCATCCAATATCGGGCTATGTCATAACAATTGCGGCATTCATTTGTAAAAATGCCCCGCAATTGACGAATCCCCCGGGCACGGATTTTGTTCTCCCCCTGTCACGGACGGATTTTCCGTCCCCGAAAAAACCTTCTTCGGCAGGGAGTCCCCGCATGTCGTTCACGAGCATTCTTCTCAAGCCGCAACGCGCGCTTTTCGCGTTTTTCGCGATGCTGGCCTTCTTCGCCGCGTCCCCCAACCAAGCCCTGGCGGCCCCCCTCAAGATCGCCTACAGCGACTGGCCGGGATGGGTGGCCTGGGACATCGGCGTGCAAAAGGGCTGGTTCAAGGCCGAAGGGGTCGACGTCGAGTTCCTGTGGTTCGAGTACGTGCCCTCGATGGACGCCTTCGCGGCGGGCCAGGTGGACGCCGTCGCCATGACCAACGGCGACGCGCTCGTCACCGGCGCGACGGGAGCGAAGAGCGTGGCGATCCTGCTCAACGACTACAGCAACGGCAACGACATGGTGGTCGCGAAGCCGGGCATCAGGGACGTGAAGGGCCTCAAGGGCAAAAAGATCGGCGTGGAGGTGGGCTTCGTGAGCCACCTGCTCCTGCTCAACGCGCTGCAGTCGGCCGGGCTCAAGGAGTCGGACGTGACGCTCGTGAACATGCCGACCGACCAGACGCCGCAGGCGCTGGGCAGCGGGCAGGTGGACGCCATCGTCGCCTGGCAGCCCAACAGCGGACAGGCCCTCAAGGCGTTGCCCGGCTCGAAGGCGATCTACACCAGCGCGAACGCGCCGGGCATCATCTACGACGTGCTGGCCGTGAGCCCCAAGTCGCTGGCCGCGCGCCGCGCCGACTGGAAGAAGGTCGTGAAGGTGTGGTTCAAGATCGCCGATTACCTCGCCGACCCGAAGAACGAGGCGGAAGCCGCGAAGATCATGGGCGCGCGCGTGGGCCTTTCGGGCCCGGAGTACGCGAAGCTGATGAAGGGAACCTTCTTCTTGGGCAAGGCGGGAAACCTCAAGCACTTCAAGAAGGGAAGCGACCTGACCTCGGTGTACCATTCCAACAAGGTGGTGGACAAGTTCAACCTCGACTACGAGGTGTACAAGGAGTCGCAAAACCAGCCCTCGTACCTCGATCCGTCGCTGGTGGCCGAGATTTCGAAATGATTCGGTCGGGATGACGCACCCCGGCCTACGCCGGGGCAGGTTGCGTCATCCCCGCGGTGCGCGATCACCGCGGCTCCGGGCATCCTGACGCCCGGTTGTCGAAAAAAAAGGCGCAACGGCGTTCCGATCGGGTTGGTCCGTCGCCGTCGCCTGGAGTCCGGCTCACGATGAGCAACATTCCGGTGAAGCGGGCGCCGTGGCTCGCCCCGCGCGGCGAGGTGTCGCGCGGCAGGAAACGCCTGCTGCTGGCCTTGTCCTTCCTCCTGCCCCTGCTGGCCTGGTCGGCGGTCAGCTACCTGCCGTTCCTGTGGCACCCCTATGTGCGCGTGCTCGACGCCGGCGATGCCATGGTCGAGGGCGCTTACGACTATCTCGCGCCCGACATGCTCGTGGATCGCGCCGTGTTCGAGGCGCGCAACGACGAGCTGGAAGCCGCCGGAGCCCGGCAAGCGACGGGCAAGCGCGAAAACCCCATCTATCTGCCCGCGCCGCACGAGGTGGCCGTCGCCTTTTACGCCGCCTTCAAGACGCCACCGCCCCGCCAGGGCGACGTCTGGCTGCACGAGAGCCTGTTGCACAGCATCCGCGTCATCCTGCAGGGCTATTTGCTCGCCGTGCTGATCGGGTTGCCGCTCGGCATCCTTTGCGGAACCTTCGGCCTGTTCGCGCGCCTCTTCGAGCCCTTCGTCGATTTCATCCGCTACATGCCGGCGCCGGTGTTCGGCGCGCTCGCCGTGGTCATCTGGGGCCTGCACGACGCGCCCAAGGTCGCGGTGATCTTCATCGGAACCTTCTTTCAGCTCGTCCTCGTCACCGCCAACACCACGCGCAAGGTCGATCCCGGCCTGCTCGACGCGGCGCAAACGCTCGGCTGCAACCGCCGTCAGCTTTTGCTTCACGTGGTCATCCCCGCCTCAGTCCCCGCCCTGTACCGCGACTTGCGCATCCTGCTGGGCTGGGCGTGGACCTACCTCGTCGTCGCCGAGCTCATCGGGGTCAAGTCGGGCATCACGGCCTTCCTTTACCAGGCGCAACGTTACAAGCAATTCGACAACGTCTATGCCGCCATGCTCATGATCGGGCTCATCGGGCTGTTCTCCGACCAGATCCTGGCATGGCTGGAGAGGCGGCTCTTCCCATGGGAGAAGGGGGGCGTTTCGCTGCGGAATCCCTTTCGCCGGGCATCCTCCGCGGCCGCGGCTTCGCCGGGGGGAGCGACGTGAACGACGCCTACCTTACCCAGTCCGAGGACGTCGCGCTGCGATTCCGCAAGCTCAAGGAGCGCCCTGTCATCCTTGACGTGCATGGACTCGGAAAAAAATTCGGCGACGGCGCCTCGTCCGCGACACCGCCCATCACGGCTCTGGAAGACGTGAGCTTCGAGGTGCGCAGGCGCGAGTTTTTGTGCGTGGTGGGCGCGTCGGGTTGCGGCAAGTCCACCTTGGTGCGCATGCTCGCCGGCCTTGAGTCGCCCACCTCGGGAAGCATCGTGCTCGACGGTGCGGCCGCCTGCGACGGCCCCGGCGCCGAGCGCGGCATGGTGTTCCAGGGCTACACGCTGTTCCCTTGGCTCAGCGTCCGGAGGAACGTGATGTTCGGGCCTCGCCGGAAGGGCATGAGCCAGGTCGCCGCGCGCGAGGAGGCCGACCAGTGGATCGAGCTGGTGGGCCTTGCCGCCTTCGCCGATTCCTGGCCCCACCAGCTCTCAGGAGGCATGAAGCAGCGCGTGGCCATCGCCCGCGCGCTGGCCAACTCGCCGCGCATCCTGCTCATGGACGAGCCCTTCGGCGCTCTCGACGCGCAGACGCGCGCGCAGATGCAGCGCCTCCTCCTGCACGTGTGGAAGAATGCCGACGTGACCATCGTCTTCATCACCCACGACCTCGACGAGGCGATTTACCTCGCCGACAGGATCCTGGTGCTGCGGCCGCGGCCCGGCGGCGACCGCAAGAGCGTCGCCGAGCGCATCGAGGTGCCGGTGCCCAGGCCGCGCTCGCCGGAACAGTTCACTTCGCCCGAGTTCCTCGCCACCAAGCGGCGGCTGGAGGAGTGGATCCATGCCGACGCCCCGGCGCCGGGAAGCGCCGGCGGCGAGGCGCTGCCGCGCTTGCGGCTCACGCAGGTGGGCGACGAGGTGGAATGACAACAGGGCGGATGCAGGGGCACTTCATGAATTGCCCCTACCCTCGTCGCCCGCAGAGGCAAGGGCGGGCCACGGTTCCCGAGCGGAGTCGAGGGATGGCCCGCCCTTACAGGGAGGAGGACTTATGACAGGAATATTGCATCAGGAGGTTCTCCCCGGCGGGGCGGCGCGGTCGCTCGCGCTGCGCCGCGGCCTCGTCTTGCGGCTCGAGGCGATGGGGCCGGGCGCCAATGTCTCGGCGCTGCTCTTCAACGCCGCGCAGCCGCTCGAGCGGTACAACATGCCCGACACGCTGAAGGCGCAATACACCGCCTACCTGACCGCCGGGCGCGTACTGCACAGCGACATGGGCCGCGCCCTTTGCTCCATCACCGCGGATTCGTGCGGATGGCATGACACGATCGGCGGCCATCTCGACGCGCGGCGCTTGGCGGAGAAATACGGTCCGCTCGGATATCAGGAAGCGCGCAACGACCGTCGGCGCAACGCGCGCGACAACTTCCTCGTCGAGCTGGGCAAGCACGGGCTCGGCAAGCGCGACCTGCACGCCAACGTCAACTTCTTCTCCAAGGTCGCGGTGGACGACAGGGGCAACCTGTCCTTCGTCCCCGGCCATGCCAATGCCGGGGACTTCGTCGAGCTGCGCGCCGAGATGAACCTGCTCGTCGTGCTCTCGGGCACGCCTCATTCGCTCGCGCCGGCCGGTGAATGGAACCCGCCCCCGATCAGGCTTTCGATCCGAAGCGTCCCGCCCCCCGGCCCCGACGACCCGTGCCGCATGTCCCGGCCGGAGAACGGACGGGCCTTCGCCAACACCGAGACCCTCAACCTGCTGGAGACCGCGTAGCATGGCCGTCCTGAACTACGTCGAAAGCGCCCTGCGTCCCGAGGACGCCGTGTACGACCACGTGATTCCCGCCGGCGACGGCTGGATGCATGCGCTGCGCAAGGGACAGACGCTGCGCATCGTGGACCTGGAGGGAAACCAGGCGGTGGATACGCTTTTTTACTCCGCCGCCGATCCCGAGGAGCGGTACGATGCCGTGCGGACGATCGTGGAGCAGGGCAATCTCTTCCTTTCGACCGGGACGCGGCTGATGTCGTCGGAGGGAAACGCGCTGCTCACGATCACGGCCGACACCTGCGGCCGGCACGACACGCTCGGCGGCGCGTGCTCGGCGGAGAGCAACACCACGCGCTACGCGCTCGACAAGCTGCACATGCACGCCTGCCGGGACACCTTCCTGCTGGAGTTGGGTCGCTGCGACCATTCGAGGCACCCCTGGGGAAAGCGGGACATCGCCCACAACATCAACTTCTTCATGAACGTGCCGGTGACCCCGGCGGGGGAGCTCACCTTCGCCGACGGCGTATCCGAGGCGGGGAAGTACGTGGAGATGCGCGCGGAGATGGACGTGGTCGCGCTGATCTCGATCTGCCCGCAGTTGAACAACCCCT
>CBFGVC010000104.1:0-7270 GCA_965652255.1 uncultured Fibrobacteria bacterium
GTCGAATATCACGTTGTTAGGAAAATTCTGGTCCGAATTCCTTAGGTATTACCTTCATGAATTACCCCTACCGGCGCCGCGCGAGGCGGGCAACGCCTCAAACACGTCGATGCACTGTTACCTGCCGACGAAATTGTAGCCGAAGCTCACCCCGATCGACATCGACTCGTTCATGCTCGTGCCGTCGGCGAAGTAAAGCGCCAAGCGAATGTCCACGGGACCGAGTTCGTACCCCGCTCCGGCGCTCCAGGCGAAGTTCGTCTCGTTCTCGGTGTCCGACTCGTCGACGCCGGGACCCGTCACCTCGCTGCGCATCATGCCGATCACCACGCCTGCATCGGCCCCGATGTAGATCGGCGCGCCGGGCAGGGAGTACTTGAGGCCCGCGAGCAGGGGAACCTGACTGTACTGCATGGAGGTTTCCGAGCCGAAGGGGCCCGAAGTCTCCTCCTGAAGGTGATAGATATATCCGGCGCGGGCGGTAACGGCAAGCGGAGAACGGGCGATGTGATGCTCGTAGCGCAGCAGCGCCCCCAAGCCGAAGCCCGCGGCGTCGGCGAAGTCGCCCACGGGAAGCTGGCCGATCACGTCGGCGCCAAGCGCATAGACGGTGTGCTCTTCGGCGGTCAAGGTACCCGGCGACATCGCGTGGGCGGGGCCGATAGGGGAGAGAATCAACGCCAGTGAACACACGGAAGCGAATAGATGCGTCTTCATCGGATTTCCTTTCGATGGGTTTTGCCGGAAGCCGGACGGACCGGCTCCTCGAAATCAGTCTACGCGACCGGAAGGGGCGTTGACAATTGGCGAAGCCCGATGAAACAATTTGTAAGGATTTCCGCGGACGGGACAACAAAAAGCCCCTCCCGGATCTCTCCGGAAGGGGCTTCGACCCATGAAGACGGGAAGGTCTATTACAGCTGGAGCGTGTAGTACACCAGGGCGTTGATGCCCCATGCCCTGAATCCGGTGTTCTCCGCCACCGTGAACGGTACGTTGGCCTCGAAGGCCAATTTGTCGGAGAGCGTGTAGGTCACGCCGGGGGCGAGCGACAACTCATAGCCATCGTCGCCGAGGCCCGTGCCGAAAATCTCGGTCTCGCCGTACATGATGTAGTTGACGCCCACGTAGGCGGCGAGCTGCTCGTTGATGCCGAAGGCGGGCTTCGCCAGCAGCGAGAGCTCGTTGCCCCACTTGATGTCGTCGGACTCGAAATTCAGCTGGTAGTACGCGCCGAAGATCGCGCTCACCGGGCCGAACGTGTGGTTGTAAAGCACACCGGGAGCGATGCCCAAGTTCAGGCCGGGCACGTCCTGGTCGCCGGTGGCGAAGGGAAGCACCACGTTCACGAAGGCGGCCAGGTCGAGGTTCGGCAGCTTGTACTTGAGCGCAAGACCGGGTTGGGTCAAGCCGCTGAAGTTTTCCTGAAGCGAATAAAACGATGCCAGCTCGACCGTGAGGTCGGAGGTGATGCCGTACTTGAACGCCAGCGGAATGCCCTGGAAGGCATCGATGCCCTCGGGCTTCGTGGGGTTCAGATGCGACACGCCCACGTCGATCTCGAGGGCGCCCTTGCTGATCGGCATGTACTCGTCAAGCGCGAAGACGCTGCCCGCGAGGGCGAGGGACAACACTGCGATTTTGCTTTTCATGGTGGCTTCCTTTGTCGGCGGGACATCCGCCAGGTTGAACCCGCCTTAACCTACCCACGCCCGGCGGGTATTACACGACAATTCTTCCCCAATTTTGACACGAGCCCAGGCCTGGAACGGCTTGATTATTCTCATCTCCAATAGTGTCAATGCGTTAGCCGGCATCGACCGTTGAAGGGGTCAAAAACCGCTCGCGGCATTCCCGGGGGCCGCCTCGGCTCCGAACCCCCGGCTGACCGCGACGGATGACCCCCCAAGCGACGTTTCACCCCTGTTCGCGCCCCTGCTTTCGGGCCGCGCTCGCGCTCCGCTTTCGCGCGGCGCCCTTCGCGATCCGCCTCCGCCTCCACCATCGATTCCCGGAAAGCGCTCCGGAAAAGGCTCCCCGGGAAAATAGTAGTCAAGTGGCTCCCGAGCCATTACTATTTTGAAGTCAAAGGACGTCTAGGGGGGTGGCGAACTTCCCTAGATTCGGCCCCTATGGCCGATTTCGACAAATGGAAGCGCGTCGGTGAACGCGTGGGCGCCCTGATCCGCATGAGGGGTTACAAGACCATTGAACTTTTCGCCCACGAAAACGAAATCGACAAATCGGTTTTGAACCGCCTGATCCGGGGCAAGCGCGAGGTGCGGCTGTCCACCTTCCTCAAGATCCTCGATGCGCTGGAGCTCTCCGTACCGGAACTGTACGCCGGCGCGGGTTTGGTTCGCGAAAAGGAACCGCCCTACGACGCCCGCGCCGGAAAGGCCAAGCGTCCCGAACCGGGCGGCAAGGTTTTCCGGTTCACCCGCGACGAGTTCGACCGCCTCGAGATCCGCAAGACCTCGCGCGACAAGAGCCCGGTGGTGGTGGAGTCGGAGGGCAAGAAGACCCGCTCGCTCGCGCTGCGCTCCAAGGCCTTGAAGCTCGAGCTTTAAAGCCCCAAGGCCACGCGCGGCGCTTGACCGCGCTGTCAGAAGCTTCGGTACAAGACCGCCAGGCTCACGCCGAACGTAAGCGACTCCCTGGGTCGCGAGGCGTCCCAGACGTGCACCGAGAAGCGCAGGTCCTTGTTGTCGATAGCCGAGCCGAGGCCCGCGCCCCATGCCGTCGTCGTGGCCGACCGGCTCGCGCGCGCGGCATCGTCCCCGAGGTAATTGTCGCGCATGAGGACGGGACCCGCCTCGCCCGCGAGGTACAACGAGGTGGTGTACGACACGAGCTTGGCGCCGCCGAGCGCCGGCACGAGGGACCTCCAGGAATCATTGCGCTTGAAGTGCGCGATATAACCGGAGCGCGCCGTAAGGGACAGCGGGGGAAACACCGCCAGCTCGAAACCCGCCAACGCGCCCAACGCCGGGCTCACGTGCTCCTTGTATTCCCTGGAGGGCAAAAGACCGATCGCCACCGCGTCGAAGGCGAAGCCCGGCTCGCGCGCGGCGGCCGTGGCCGCGAACGCAAAGATCACGAACAGCGCGTGAGCGCGTGTTTTCGCCATCAAATTCCCCCAAGGCGGCGCGGGCAGGAAAATCCCAACCCCGGGCAAAATAAAAACCCCGCCAGTGGCGGGGTTTTCCTGTGACGAAAAAAATGTTGTCAAATTTTCGCCAGCAATTCCTCGACCGTGTCGCAGGTGTGCATCAGGATGTCGACATCCATCAGGTCCTCGCGGCCGATGACTTTCTCGCGCTTGGGGCGCCCCGCGAACAGCGGAATGGAATCCGCAGTCGCGGCCTGCCGAAGATTGACGGGGTTCGTGCCTTCAAGATTCGGTGCCATGTTCTCCCCCTTCTTTCTCTTCCCTTGGAGCGAAGCTCGTGCCACGATCCAGCGACGATCCAGGAAAGGCCCTGCGGTTAAACCCGACTAAAAGAAGGGGTATAAGTCCGATTTTGGCAAGGGGGGTGTGTCAGGATGGGACGGGGTGCACGTTGGAATCGATCCGGACGCCTTGGGGATTCTTTGATATCAACGCGTTGGAGGGTTCGGGAGCGCTCCGGGATCGAAGCTTCCTCGCTACGCGCCTCACCCCCGGCCCCTCTCCATCCAAAGCTGCGCGTGGATATAGAGGGGAGAGCATGCATTCTTCGCTAACTGTTTCATGAGCGCATCGCCCGGAAATGCCCTCTCCGCCGTCGCGTAGCGACAAGGGGGAGAGGGGGGTGGGGGTGAGGCTAAAGACTCCAGACCGTGAACCCGAGGCTCAGGCCGATCGTCATGCTCTCGGCCATGTTGCCCGCGTCCCAGGTGTGCCAGGAAAGGCGCAAGTCGAGAGGACCTGCCGCGGTTCCGAGCCCGACGCCCCAGCCCAGGTTGGTCTCGCTCTCGGTATCGGTGCCGAGTATGGGAATGTCAACCTCGGCGCGCGACATCACCGCGCCGACCTCGCCCGCGAGATAGACGGGAGTCTCCGGGATCATGAACTTCACTCCGCCCAGGATGGGGATGTGCCGGACCTTGAAGTTCTCGTCATCCTCTTCCTTCTCCAGGTGCTGGATATAGCCGACGCGCGCGGTGAGGGCGAGGCCGGGATTCATGCCCATCTCGATGCCCGCGAGTCCGCCAATGCCGAAGCCCGCGACGTCCGCGTAATCGCCCACGGGCAGCTGCCCCGTGGCCGCCACCCCGACGCCGAAACCCGGGCGCCCTTCCTGCGCGAGAGCGGCCCCGCCGCACAAAGCGAGCATCGTCATCCCGGCAATGAAAATCCTTTTCATGGAATCCTCCCTGTTTGATGTCGGGCCCGCCATGACGCGGCGGGTCCCTGCAAATGATGTACAAGGGGCGGGAGGAACCCCGGAAGGGAATACTGAAACGAATTGTCACCGCGGGGTGAATGATCCTTGCGGAGAACGGACAATGCGGTAATGGAACAATCCGAACCCGCGAAAGAAGGGCCTTCGAAGAATCCCGAACCAGCGAAGGATCGCCGGCGAAGGAAACCCCCTACGTCGCCGCTTCCATCCCGTGCTCCTTGAGCTTGCGCCACAAGGTGGAGCGCGAGATGCCGAGGCGCTTGGCGGCCTCGGTGTGGTTGCGCTGGCAGACCTCGAGGGCCTTGCGGATGTAGTCGCGCTCGAGCTGCGCGAGGGTCAGCAGGGTGTCGGGAGTGATCATTTCGGGTTCCTCCGTTTTCGTGTTTCTTTGGCCCGGCGGGAGCGCCAGGGGCGCGTGCAGCGCCGGGCCGGCTTCGCCGCCGGTGAGGTATTCGGGCAGGTCGGAAAGCTGGATCTGGTCGCCTTCGCACAGCGTGACGGCGTGCTCGACGATGTTCTCGAGCTGGCGGATGTTGCCAGGATAGTCGTAGTTCATGAGCGCGGCCTGGGCCGCCGGGGCCACGCGCTGGATGTCCTTCTTCTCGCGCGCGGCGTACTTCTTGACGAAGGTGCGCAACAGGCTCGGGATGGCGTCGCGCCGCTCGCGCAGCGGCGGCAGCGTGAGGTGGAAGACGCTGAGGCGATAGTACAGGTCCTCGCGGAAGGTTCCCGCGGCGATGGCCTGGTGCAGGTCGCGGTTGGTGGCGGCGATCACGCGCGTGTCGACGTAGCGCACCTCGGTGTCACCCACGCGGCGGATCTCGCGCTCCTGCAGGAAGCGAAGCAGCTTGACCTGCGTGGGCAGCGAGAGCTCGCCGATCTCGTCGAGGAAAAGCGTGCCCTTGTCGGCCATTTCGATCAGGCCCTTGCGGTCGCCGACGGAGCCCGTGTAGGATCCCTTCTTCGAGCCGAACAGCTCGGCCTCCACGAGGTTCTCGGGAATGGCGCCGCAGTTGACGGCGACGAAGTTCTCCTCGGCGCGGGAGGACAGGCGGTGGATCACGTCGGAGACGAACTCCTTGCCGGTGCCGCTTTCGCCGGAGATGAGGATCGTGCTCCCCGTGGGCGCGACCTTGAGGATGGTGCGGAGGATCTTGCGCATCGCGGGCGACGAGCCGAGGAGGTCCTCGGCGACGTGCTCCTGCAGGTCGCGCACGTTGCGGCGGCTGGCCAGCCGCGCCAGCGCCTTGCGGGCGAGCGACTCGAGCAGCGAGACGCTCACGGGCTTGACGAGGAAGGAGTGCGCGCCGCGCTTGACGGCTTCTTCCGCCTTGGCGACGTGGCCCGCCCCCGCTCCCGCGAGGATGAATATCTCGATGCCCGGGTTTTGCTCGCGCGCGCGCGACATGGTGTCGAGGTTGTCGATGGTGAGGAGGTCCGTCGACAGGAAGAGGATGTCGATGTCGCCGCGGCCGAGCAGGCGCAGCGCGCCCTGGCCGCCCGCGCTTTCGAGCAGGCGCGTGCCGATCAGCGACCAGGAGGCGAACACCTCCTGCTTGAGGCCGGCGTCGGGATCGAGGATGAGCACGCGCGCGGCGCGCTCCTCGCCCCCTTCCTTGCTTGCGGTCTCGGTCACTTCCACGACAGGCCTCCGGCTCAGAGGTTGAAGAACCGTGATTTGCCGCCGCCGCCCGCGCCCTTGCCGGCGGCGGGCTCGTCCTTGGCTTCCTGCAACGCTTGCAGCTCCTTCAGGAGCTCGGCCTCGCGGCCGCTCACCTTCTCGGGGACGGCCACCTCCACCTTCACGTAGAGATCGCCGTGCGCGCCGCCGTGCAGCTCGGGCATGCCCTTGCCGCGCAGGCGCATGAGCTTTCCGCTTTGCGTGCCGGCGGGAATCTTCAGCTCCACCTGCCCGTCGAGGGTGGCGACGCGCACGGCCCCGCCCAGCGCGGCGGTCGTGAAGGGCATGCGGATCGCGGCGTGCAAGTCGAGGCCGTGCCGCTCGAAGCGCTCGTCGCGCGCCTCGTGGATGTGCACGATGAGGTCGCCGGAGGCGCCGCCCTGCGGACCGCGATGACCCTCGCCGCGCAGCGTGAGGTACTGGCCCTCCTCCACCCCGGCGGGAATCTCCACCGGGATCGTGACCTCCTCGCGCACGCGGCCTTGGCCCTGGCAATCCTTGCACGGCGTCTTGATGCGCGTGCCCTGGCCGCCGCAGTCGGGGCAGGCGGTGACGTTCACGACCTGGCCGAAGAACGAGTTCTGCACGCGCCGCACCTGGCCCTGGCCGCCGCAGGTGCCGCAGGTCTCCTTGCCGGTGCCGCCCGCGCCTTCGCAGGTCCGGCACTTGGCGAAGCGCTTGAGCTGGATTTTCTTGGTGACGCCCTTGGCGATCTCGGCGAGCGAGAGCGTGAGCTGGATCTGCAGGTCGGCGCCGCGCGGAGGGCCCGAGCGGCCGCGGCGGCCGCCGCCCATGCCTCCCATGCCGCCGAAGCCTTGCCCGCCGCCGAAGATGTCGCCGAAGGCGGAGAAGATGTCCTCGAAGTTGCTGAAACCTTGCCCGCCGCCGAAGCCTCCTCCGCCGCCGTTCATTCCGGCGTGGCCGAAGCGGTCGTACTGGGATTTCTTGGCGTCGTCGGAGAGGACGCCGTAAGCCTCGGCGGCTTCCTTGAACTTCTCCTCGGCGGCCTTGTCGCCCGGGTTCTTGTCCGGGTGATACTTGATGGCCAGCTTCTTGTACGCCGACTTGATGGCGTCGGCGGAGGCGTCCTTGGGGACGCCGAGGATCTCGTAGTAGTCGCGCTTGGTGGCCATCTATGTCCTTCTCTGCAGTCCGAGGGGCGCACGTCGGTGCGCCTGCCATGGGCGCACGTCGGTGCGCC
>CBFGVC010000105.1:0-7263 GCA_965652255.1 uncultured Fibrobacteria bacterium
TCCGCGTGCGACAAGCCTTCATCGGGAAGCTTTCCCGCCCGGCCTGAATCCAGGACGCATTTCCATTCGCCTGGGGACAAACCGAAAGCGAGGTCCGCGTCCGAGAAGTTGAAGAGGCAAGCCGCCTCTTCGCGGCCGTCCGCCGAGCGCCGGAGAAGCAGGATCCCTCGGCCATCCGTCACCTCCGCGGAAACGCCCGCCTTCTCCATGTAGCGGAAAGGGGCCTCGCGCCTCAGCGCGATCAAGTCGCGATGCCAGCGCAGCATTTCGGCATGAATGCCGGTCTCGCGCTTTTCCCAGCGAAGCCTGGAGCCAAGGAATGTGTTCTCCGCCAGCGGATCGGCCGGATTCCCTCCCCCCCAATCGTACTCCGCGAACTCCCGCCTTCGTCCTTCCTGCATGCCGCGGGCAACCTCGGGATCGCCATAATCGGCGAAGAAGAGGAACGGGGCGTCCTCCGCGTATTCCTCGCCCATGAACAGCAGCGGGACATAAGGCGACAGCAGCATGGCGGCCGCCGCCAGCTTCAGGCGATCCCGATCCACCAACGACGAAAGGCGCTCCCCGCGCACCCGGTTGCCGATCTGGTCGTGATTCTGGTTGAACACCACGAAGCCATCGCCGGGAATCCCCGTAGAAGGGGCGCCATGGCTTCGCTTGCGAAAACCCACCCACTCCCCGCTGTGGACGAATCCCTCGACATAGGCCTTGGCCAGCTGCTCCAGCCCGCCGTAATCGGGATAGTGGCGCTTTCCCCCGGGATGGACGACAACGTAAAGCGCATGGTGGAAATCGTCCAGCCACTGCGCGTGGAAGCCGAACCCGCCCTGCGCCGCGTCCGCGACCACGCGCGGGTTGTTGAGGTCGCTCTCCGCGATCAGGAGAAGGTTCCGGCCCAGGCGCTCGCGCCACGCTTCCAGGCGCTCGCGCGCCTCCTGCCACAAGGTGACCGCGCTTTTGTCGTACATCGCATGGATGGCGTCGACGCGCAAGCCGTCGAGGCGGTAGTGCTCGAACCAATGGCGCATGTTGTCGAGGATGAAGGCCCGCACGCCGTCGCTCCACGGCCCGTCGAGGTTGACGGCGTCTCCCCAGGGCGTATGGTATTCGTGCGTGAAGTAGGGCGCGAACCGCGCCGCGTAATTTCCCTCGGGCCCCCAATGGTTGTAGACCACGTCGAGGATCACGGCGATCTCCAGCGCGTGACAGGCGTCCACGAAGCGCTTGAGGCCTTCCGGGCCTCCATAGGAGTTTTGCACGGCGAAGGGATAGACCCCGTCGTAGCCCCAGTTGCGGGACCCGGGAAATTGCGAGACCGGCATCACTTCGACGGCGTTGATTCCAAGGTCGGCAAGGTCGTCGAGGCGGCCGATGGCCGCGTCGAAGGTGCCTTCCGGCGTGAAGGCGCCCACGTGCAGTTCGTAGATCACCCACTCGCCGAAGGGCCGCTGCGTCCATGCGTCTCGGGTCCAGCGAAACGCGCCATGATCCACGACCTCCGAGGGGCCGTGCACGCCCTCGGGCTGAAAGTGGGAGGCCGGATCGGGATATTCCTTTCCGTCCTCGAGGATGAAAGCGTAGCGCGTTCCCGCCCCGGCTCCGTGCACCTCGAGGGAAAAATACCCCTGCTCCCCGCGCAGGCCCGGCTCCCGGGACATCTCCAGCCTCTCGTCCTGGGGACTCAATACATGCAGGAGGACGCGCTCCTTCTCCGGCGCCCATATTCGGAAGACGTGGGACGCCGTCATGCTTCCTCCTCCTCCGGACCGATGGGAGCGAGGACAACGCCCTCGTCGCCCTCGAGGTCGATGAACCCCGAAAGCTCCCGGCC
This sequence comes from uncultured Fibrobacteria bacterium, assembly GCA_965652255.1. GTDB lineage: Bacteria > Fibrobacterota > Fibrobacteria > UBA11236 > UBA11236 > UBA11236. Next base: position 1,832 of record CBFGVC010000105.1, read on the forward strand.
TTCCAGCTCGGGCGTGGTGGCCACGGCCACCCTGCCCGCGGGAAACTCCTCCGGCAGCTCGAACTCGCAGGGCCGATGCCCGAGGTTGAGGACGATGAGGAAACGCTCGCCCCGCGCCTTGCGGTAAAAGGCCAACAACGGGGCGCGCGCTCCCACCGGAACATAATCCCCCATCGACAATGCCGGGGTGCTGTTCCGCAGCGCGATCAGGCGCTTGTACAGCGAGAGAAGCGAGGCGGGATCCTTCCGTTGCGCCTCCACGTTGCGGCGCGGGTAGGCGGGATCGAGGCGCAGCCACGGTTTTCCGGTGGTGAATCCCGCGCCCGGACCCGAATCCCACAGCATGGGCGTGCGCGCGGAATCGCGGCTCAGCCCCCGGCCCGGCATGTTGATACCCTGCGGATCTTGCTGCTCGGCCCGGGGAATGGCAAGGTCGCGCATTCCGATCTCGTCGCCGTAGTACAAGGTGGGCGTGCCCCGCAACGTGAGGAGCAACATGGCGGCCACGCAAGCCTGGGCGGGCCCGACGCGGCTGGCGATGCGGGGCTGGTCGTGGTTGCCGAGCACCCAGTTCGGCCAGCCGTGATCGGGCAGGGCGCCCTCGTAATGATCGATGGCGGCGGCCAGCCGGCCGGCGTTCCAGGGCAAGGTGATCAACTGGAAGTTGAAGGGCAGGTGGACGCCGCGATCCTCGTCGGTGCCGTAGTACACCATCATGCGGTTGACGGGCAGGTAAACCTCCCCCACCATCATGCGCTCGCTGTACGAGTCGAGCACCTTTCGCATGGCCCGCACGATGTCGTGCACTTCGGGCTGGTCGGCCGAATACACCGGCAGGTGCCGGTCGTAATCGGAAAGCCCTTCGTGATAGTCGGGATTGACGGGATTGTCGCGAAGGTCCTTGTCCTTGATCATGTGCGACATGGCGTCGATGCGGAAGCCGTCCACTCCCCGGTCGAGCCAGAACCGCATGATATCGAGCATCGCCTCGACCACTTCGGGGTTTCGCCAGTTGAGATCGGGCTGTTCCTTGAGAAAGGAGTGGTAGTAGTACTGGCCCGTGGCCTCGTCCCACTCCCAGGCGCTGCCGCCGAATTGCGCCAGCCAATTGTTCGGGGGACTCCCATCGCGCTTCGGATCATGCCAGAGGTACCAGTCTCGGCGGGGACCGTCGCGCGAGGCGCGCGACTCCAGGAACCACGGATGCCGGTCGGAGGTATGGTTGGGGACGAAATCGAGGATGAGCTTCATTCCGTTTCGGTGAAGGGCTTCCACGAGGTCGTCGAAATCGTCCCTGGAACCGAACATCGGGTCGACGCCCCTGTAATCCGAAATGTCGTAGCCGAAGTCCGCCATGGGAGAGGGATAAACCGGTGAAAGCCACACCGCCGTGACGCCCAGGTCCTTGAGGTAACCGAGGCGCGAGGCGATGCCCTTGAGGTCGCCCAGGCCGTCGCCGTTGCTGTCCTGAAACGAGCGGGGATAGACCTGGTAAATGATTCCGCTTCTCCACCAATGCTCGGCGTGCGTCATGCCTTGCCTCCCCTCACCAAACTATGCGGCGACCGCCGACCCGACCCGTATCGTTGTGTAACTCCCGCATCGCTTCCCGCGGAAAATACCGGATGGCTTTTCCCGGACGACGACTTCGGTTATAGGTGTTTCAAGGAGGACGCCATGCACATCACGCCGGGACGATCCTATCCGCTTGGAGCCACGTGGACGCCCGGGCATGACGGGCCGGAAAGCGGAGGCGTCAACTTCGCCGTCTTCGCCGAAAACGCCGAGAAGGTCGAGCTGTGCCTTTTCGAGGGCCCGGGCGAAGCGCGGGAGTCCGCACGGATTCCCTTGACGGAAAAAACCCATGGCGTGTGGCACGCCTTCGTGCGCGGGCTCGCCCCGGGCCAGCTCTACGGCTATCGCGCCCACGGCCCCTACGAGCCGGAGAAGGGATACCGCTACAACCCCAACAAGCTGCTGCTGGATCCGTATGCGACGGGAATCGGGCGCGATCTCGCCTGGGCCGACGAGGTATTCGGTTACCCCATCGGCGATCCGCAGGCGGACCTGGCCTTCGACAACCGCGATAGCGCCGCCTTCGCTCCCCTGGCCTGCGTCGTCGATCCCGCCTTCGACTGGGGGGAAGACCGGCACCCGCGCCACCCTTGGCACCAAACATTGATCTACGAGATGCACGTCAAGGGATTCACGCGCCTGCATCCGGAAATCCCGGAGCCGCTTCGGGGAACCTACGCGGGATTGGCCTCCGGCCCCGCCATCGAACACCTGAAAAACCTCGGCGTGACCGCCGTCGAGCTGCAGCCGGTGCACTACTTCCTGCATGACCGGCACCTGGTGGAGCAGGGCCTGGCGAATTACTGGGGATACAATTCGCTCGGTTACTTCGCCCCGCATCCGGGGTATGCTTCCGCAACGCATCCCACCGGCGTCCTGCGCGAGTTCAAGGGGATGGTGAAGGCCCTGCACGCCGCCGGCATCGAGGTGATCCTGGACGTGGTGTACAACCACACCGCCGAGGGCAACCAGCTCGGCCCCACGGTCTCGTTCCGGGGCCTCGACAACCTCGCGTACTATCACACGCTGCCCGACCAGCCCCGCTACTATGCCGACTTCGCCGGCTGCGGGAACACCCTCAACACGCGCCATGGCCGCGTCCTGCAGCTGGTGATGGACAGCCTGCGGTACTGGATCGAGGAAATGCACGTCGACGGATTCCGCTTCGACCTGGCGCCCGCCTTGGCGCGCGAGCTGCACGATTCCCAGCGTCTGGGCTCGTTCTTCGACACGGTGCTTCAGGATCCCGTGCTCTCGCGCGCCAAGCTGATCGCAGAGCCCTGGGACCTGGGCGAGGGAGGGTACCAGGTGGGCAACTTTCCGCCGGGATGGGCCGAGTGGAACGACCGCTACCGGGATACCCTCCGCCGGTACTGGAAGGGCCGGGCCGAGGCGACTTCCGAGTTCGCCACGCGCATCACCGGCAGCAGCGACCTGTACGAATCCGAGGGGCGCCGTCCGTCGGCAAGCATCAACTTCATCACCGCCCATGACGGCTTCACCCTGAACGACCTCGTGAGCTACGACCGCAAGCACAACAAGGCCAACCCGGAAGGCGACGCGGGCGGCCGCGACGAGAACGACAGCTGGAATTGCGGGCACGAAGGCCCCGACGCGCCGCCCGAGGTGCAAGCGCTCCGCGAAAGGCAGAAGCGCAACTTCCTGGCGACGCTTCTCTTGTCTCAAGGCGTGCCCATGCTGCTCATGGGCGACGAGGCGGGACGTAGCCAGCAAGGCAACAACAACGCATACTGCCAGGACAACGAAACCGCATGGATGCATTGGGACTGGACCCCCGCGCAAAGGGCGCTCGTCGGCTTCGTGAGCCACGTCGCGAGTCTGTGGCGGGACAATCCGGTGTTCCAGCGTCGCCGCTTCTTCCAGGGGCGCCCCATCCGCGGTCGGGGCATCAAGGACGTCCTGTGGCTCTCCCCCACGGGCGAGGAGATGGACGACGCGGCATGGAACGAGGCGCGCGCCTGCCTGGGCATGGCGCTGAACGGGGAGGCCATCGACGAGGTCGACCTCGACGGCGAACGCACGGTCGGCCGCTCCTTCCTCCTGTTCTTCAACGCGGGCGACCAACCGGTGGAGTTCACCATGCCCCCGCCTGCCGCCGGGTGGTATTGGACCCGGGTGCTCGACACGGCGAGGGATCCGGCAACGGAGGAGGCCCCCCACCCCGATCCCGCATACCCTCTGCAGCCGCGCTCCATGGCGATCTTGCGGATGGACAAGCAATGAACGGGATGCACGCCTCCACCTACCGGCTGCAGGTGAACGGGGACTTCCCCCTGGACGCGGCAGCGCGGTGCCTGCGCTACCTGAAAGACCTGGGCATCGGCGCGGCCTACCTCTCTCCCCTCTTCGCCGCCGCCCCCGGCAGCAAGCACGGCTACGACGTCTGCGATCCCTCGCGGATCAACCCGGAGGCGGGGGGGGAGGAAGGGCTCGAGATCCTCGCGGACGCGCTTCGGGAAACCGGCCTCGGCTGCATCCTCGACATCGTGCCCAACCACATGGCAGCCGACCCCCGCCACAACCCCTGGTGGCGCGACGTGCTCGCCCGCGGGCCCGATTCACCTTACGCGAAGTTCTTCGACATCGACTGGAGCCCGCGCAAGGCGGGCCTGCGCGGCAAGGTCCTTCTGCCCGTGCTGGAGAGTTCCTACGGTGAAACGCTCGCAGCCGGGGAGTTGCGGCTCGACATCCGCGACGGGGACGTGGTTGTGGCCTGGCACGACACGGACTTCCCGCTGAACCCGGAAGCGGCCCGTGAATTCCTCGGCGACTCCGGGGATCCTTCCTTCGCGCACGAACTGGGATCGTTGAACGGCACTCCGGGGGACGCCGCATCCTTCGACGGCCTGCACGCGCTTCTCGAGTCGCAATCCTACCGCCTGGGACACTGGCGAACCGCCCTGCACGAGGCCAACTATCGCCGGTTCTTCGACGTGAGCACGTTGCTCGGCCTGCGCGTGGAGGTTCCCGAAGCCTTCGACGCCGCGCACGCGAAGCTGCGTGAACTCCTCCGCGCCGGCATCGCGACCGGCGTGCGCGTCGACCATGTCGACGGGCTGCGCGAGCCCGAGGCCTATTTGACCCACCTCCGGGCCCTGCTCGGCGAAACCGCCGTCGGGAAACCCGTCGGTTCGTACCTGGTAGTGGAAAAGATCCTGCAGGAGGACGAAGACCTGCCAGGGGATTGGCCCGTGGAAGGAACCACGGGCTACGAGTTTCTAAGCGACCTGAACGGACTTTTCGTGGATCCGCGCGGGCTAGAGGCATTGCGCGCCGCGGCGCGGCGCATTTCCGTCGGGCGCGCCGGGACGCGATCCGCCGAGGAAGCCGCGGAAGGATTCGTCGCCTGCAAGCGCCACGTCCTCTCCTTCCTGATGCGCAGCGAACTGAATCTCTTGGCGGACCAACTCGACCGGCTTTCGGAGGCGGACCGCTCGGCGCGCGATTTCACGCGTGACGACCTTCGCCTCGCCATCCGGGAAACCATGGCCGCCCTCGGGGTGTACCGGACCTACGGTCGCGACGGCTACCTCCCTCCTGCGGATGCTCGCGCCTTCGAGGCGGCCGCGGCCTCGGCCGCGGGCCGGAATCCCGCCACGGATCCGGGCGTGTTCCGCTTCCTCCGGGACGTTTTGTTTTGCGTCGAGGGCGGAGGCGCCCCCCCGGTGCGCGGCAACCCGCCCGAGGGCCGCCGGGCCTTCGCGCTCGCCCGCGTCGCGCCAGACAAAGCCATCGAGGTAAGCGTCTGTGCCCGTCAGCCCCGCGGCCATGGCCGCCTGATCGACGGCCACGAGGAAGCGTTTCGGCAGCTCGACACTCACCCGCTCGCGGCGGCC
>CBFGVC010000106.1:0-7031 GCA_965652255.1 uncultured Fibrobacteria bacterium
GTCATCAAGATCGGCGGCTCCCTGATGGAAAGCCCCGAGGCGCTGCGCGGGCTGACGAAGGCCCTGGCCGGGCTGTGGCTTGACGGGATGCCGCTCGTGCTCGCGCACGGCGGCGGCAAGGACATCAACCGCAACCTGGCCTGGCTCGGCGAGGAGCCCCGCTTCAAGGACGGCCTGCGCGTCACCTCCGAGGCGGCCATGGAGGTGGTGGAAATGACGCTCAGCGGCGCGGTGAACAAGCGCCTCGTCTCGATGCTCCAGTTCGCGGGTGCGCGCGCCTGCGGTATCAGCGGCGTGGACGGCTCCACGCTGGTGTGCCGTCCGCTCGACCCCGACCTGGGACGCGTGGGCACCATCGCGCAGGTTCATCCCGCCCTGGTGGAGGCGCTGCTGAAGGAGCGCTTCCTGCCCGTGCTCTCCCCCGTCTCGGCCGACTCCGTCGGCCTGCACTACAACGTGAACGCCGACGATGCGGCCGCGGCCTTGGCCACGGGCACGAAGGCCGAGAAGCTGGTCTTCGTCTCCGACGTGCCGGGCGTGCTGGACGGGCCTCCGGACAAGGGAGGGAAGATCATCCCGCGCCTCGACCGTGCCGCGTCCGAAAAGCTCATCGCCGAGGGCGTCATCGCCGGCGGGATGATCCCGAAGGTGCGCTCGTGCCTCGCGGCGGTGGAGGCCGGCGTGGGCGAAGTGCATATCTGCGGATATTCGGATGCGCCGACGCTGGAGGCGCAGGTCACGGGCACGAAGAACGCGGGGACGATCGTACGGTAGGAAGGCAACACGGCATCACAACAACAGGAACAACGTGCGTTCTATTGTTGTGATGTTGTGATACTGTGTTGACCTTTCCCTTGCGCCCGGTGCACCCTAGATCCCAACCACCTTCTTCGCGAACGTCCCTCGCTCCGTGCGCACGGTGACCGCGAAATTTCCACAGGGGATTCGCACGGGAACCATGCCAAAACATTGGATTTATAGGGGATTCGCCGAGCCCCCGCGAAAGGCCTTGATATCTTGACCCTCATGGACGACCTCGTCTCCATGCGGGTGCGGTGCCCCTATTGCGGGGAGGGCATTCCGATCGAAGTGGACCGCTCGGCGGGGCGGCAAGAGTATGTCGAGGATTGTTCGGTGTGCTGTCGTCCCATCGAGATCGGGGTGACGCTCGACGAACAGCACCGCCCGCGCGTGAGCGCGCGGCGGGAGGATGACTGAGCAGGCTTGACGCCGAGGCATCGATGTAAGTATCGTTTTACGATAGGAGGATCGATACGATGACCACCACACTTTCATCCAAGTACCAAATCGTCATCCCGAGAGATGTTCGGGAGAGCCTGAAACTCAAGCCGGGAACAAAGTTCGAGGTGGTGAACTACGGTAAACGCGTAGAGCTTATTCCGGTTGGCCCCATCAAGAAAATGCGAGGGAGCCTCAAGGGAATGGATACGACAATCGCGCGCGAAAGGGATCGCGTGTGAACGTTGTGGATTCTTCCGGCTGGCTGGAGTATTTCGCCGACACACCGAACGCCGATTCATTCGCCGCAGCCATTGAGGACTTGCGCTCCTTGGTGGTACCCTCCATTACGATTCTGGAGGTCTTCAAAAAGGTCCTTAGGGAACGCGGCCAGACGGAAGCCCTGGAGAAGACGGCGTACATGAAGCAGGGAAAAGTTGTTGATCTGGACCACGACCTTGCAATCGATGCGGCGCGTCTTGGGGTAGAGCACAAGCTGCCGCTCGCCGACAGCATCATTCTGGCGACCGCAAGAAAATATGATGCAACGGTATGGACACAAGATGATGATTTCGAAGGTGTTGAGGGCGTGAGATATTTTAAGAAGGGTAATTAGTGCCTCCTCAACTCTTTTTTCCGGGCGTAGACGAACCGTCTTTAGACTCCATCGTCATAAGGTATCTCCCGCTTTGGAAGCTTCTTGATTGGGCGAAATCGAATGAGCTTGTCTTGGGAAGAGCGGACCGAATGGACGATGCGTGCGAGGGACTTCTTCCAGAGGCAACGCGACGCGCATGGGCCAAGAACCAAAATTCCGGCTACTCGCTTAATCAATACAAAGATTCCAAAAAATGGCTGTATCTGAGTTGCTGGATGTTAAACAACCAAGAGTCCGAGGCCATGTGGAAAATCTACACTAAATGGAATGATGGGTTTTTGATTAAGACTACTTATGGCAAGCTTAAGTCTCTTTTCGCAAATGAATATGCGTCGTATATCGGAAAAGTCAGGTACGTCAACTATCGAGACGAGCCGGAATGGGGCACAAAAGATCTCGCCCAAGTCAACAACAACATCATCCGGCCGTTTTTCTGTAAACGAGATTCGTTGCGGCACGAAGAGGAGCTACGGGTAATCTGCTTTCGCCATGCGAATGCTCATAGCGGTTCGGAAGTCCGTTATGGACTTGGGCTAATCCATAACGACAACCCGAGTGAGGCGCACCGAGTATCGGCACATTTTGGTGATGTAGTCTCGGAAATCATCCTCACGCCCTTCTCCGACCCTATCTGGAGGGAAGCAGTTAAAAGAACGCTTAACGACCTCGGCTTGATGAATAAGCTCAGCGAGTCAGATATCTACACGACTTCGCCGACAGGGTAACGTTCCGAGATCCGGCGCCCTAAGCGTTCTTGTAATACTTCCTCAGCGTCGGCGCCTTCTCGTCCACGAACTTCATCAGCTCGGCGTGCAGCGCCTCGCCCCCCGCCGTCTCGCGCACCGAGACGAGAGGCAAAAACAGCGGCGAGTCGAACATCGCAGCCAAGGGAATCGGGTTCTTGCGGCTGAACACCATCTTCACGAAGGGCATCGCCTCTTCCTGAAGAGCTGTCGCCTTGGCGGCATCGCCCGCGTTGTGCGCCGCAACGATCGCGAGGAAAAGCCTCGACAACTCGGGAATGTTCCCCGAGGCGGTGATGACCCCGGAGCCGCCCATCTCCATGATGGCGGCCACGCCGTCGTCCTCGCCGCTCACGGTGGTGAAGTCCATGCCCTTCGTCGCCGCGATGACCTTGCGGGTATCGTCCTGAAAACGGCCCGGCGAACGGAAGTCCACCGCCTGCTTGTTGCCGATGATGTTCTTGTCCGCCGCGAGGCGGATGAGCGTGTCGGGCTCGAGGTAGCTGGCCGTGCGCGCGGGCACGTTGTAGATCACGATCTTCGCGCCCGTCTCGCGCGAGAGCGTCTCGTAATGCGCCGCGAGGCCTTCCTGCGGGGGATTGTTGTAGTAACCCGTGACGCAAAGAACGGCCGTGGGGCCGAGCGCCTTCTGGATGGCCTGGATCATGTCCACCGACTCGCGCGTGGAGTTCGAGCCCGCGCCCGCGATCACCGGCACGCGGCCGTCGACGTAGTCCACCGTGAAGCGGATCATGTCGAGGTGCTGCTCGGGGCTCACCGTCGGGCTCTGGCCCGTGGTGCCCACGGGCACCAGGCCCGTCACGCCCGCGGCGATGAGGTCGTCGATGATGGCCTTCGCCTTGTCGTGGTCGATGGAGTTCCGCAGGCGCTTGGGATCATCGGCCTTGAGGGGGGTGAACAGGGCGGGCCAGACGCCCCGGAGTTCGGAGGCCGTGGAGATGCTGCGGTTCGACATACGGGGCTCAAACCTAGAAAAAAGGCCCGCAGGGCCGATTTTGCGGGGTGGCCGACTTACAGGGGAACCCGGACGCCCGCCTTCAGCTTGATGTTCCGCTGCCGATCTTCCATGTCCCTGGAGACGGGAGTGAATCCGTGGTAGTAGCTGGATCGGAGGAAAACCGCGACCGATCCCGCGGGCACCTCAAGCCCCACCCCGCCTTCGGCCCCCAACTGCACCCAAAGGTTCTCGATCTCTCCCCGGGGCGCGAAGAGAATGTCCGACTCGATGCTTCCCGACAGGGGAATCCCTAGGACAGGCCCTCCGAAGAGGTCCACGGTGGCCCGCCCGGCAGGAACATGGAACATCAGGTAAACGGGAACCTGCACATAGAGCAACTTGAGAGAATACTTGCCCTGAAAGGGGTCGACGTCGACCTCAGCGTCCTCGCCGCGGGTTTCGAGGTTGGCCTCGAAGGCATAGGAGAAGTTGGGAACGGGCCTCAGCTGCAGTCCTGCTCCGAGATTGTACCCCAAGCGGTTCGAGTAGGCGGCCCCCCCGCCATCGGCGTCCGTCGAGGACGAATTCAATCCCCCGCCGCCCGTCAGGCTGACGGCGAGCTGGGCTTGGGCGGGCGCGCCAAGGGCGCAGAGCGCCGCGAGGAATGTGGAGGGAAAGCGGAAGGGCATCGTGATTTCCTTTCGGCCGGGACGGAGGGAGAGACGGACACCCCGCAGGAGATTCTAGACGGGAAAACGATAACCAGGCCGCAGCCGGATGTCGATCCTCCGGGCATCGATGCGCAGGTCGCCCTCCTAGGGCTCACCGCCGAAGGTGAGGCCGCCGGCCGCCACCGCGGAAAACGGCAGGCCCGCGAGCAACAGGAAGGAAGCGGCGTGTTTCACGGGCCGGTCGTCCGGCCCGCCAGCGTCGTGCGGTATCCGACCTTGACCTGGAAATTCCGCAGCTTGGTCTCCGAATCGCGCAGGGGCTCCCCGAAGCCGAGGTAATAGGAGGGGCGGACGAAAAGGCTTCCGTTCGCCAAGGGATGCTCGTATCCCGCTCCGAACTGGATGCCGATATCCATCGGCGCGGTGTCATCCTTGACGTCCCCGGTGAACGTTTGGCCGTCAATGGAGACCTTCATTTCGGACTCGAGGTTCACCCCGATCGAAGGCCCGCCGAAGACCGTAAACGTTCCGGTCTTCAGCGGAAAGGCCACCATCATGTACACCGGAACCTGGAGATACAGCATCTTCAGCGTGGCCTCGACGTTGATGTCGAACTCGGGATCGTACCCCTCGACGCGCTCGCCGCGCGTCTCGATGTTCAGCTCGGGCACGAGCCGGACGTTGGGCGCGAGAGGAATCTCGTAACCCACGCCCAAATTATATCCCACGCGGGGGCTGTACTCCACGCCGCCTTCCTCCTCGGTGTCGGTGGAGGAGAAATTCAGGCCGCCGCCGAAGGTCAGGCTGCCGGAGGCGAACGTAGCGGCGGGAAGGAGCGAGCACAGGCAAAGGGTCCTCAGAAGTCCGGACATGATTCATCCCTTCGAGAAGGCAAGGCGTTGACGCAGGCAAGCTGGCCCGGCATGCGGCCGGGCCATAGGTTCAAGGCGCGACGGAGTCGCCGGAGCGCGGCGCGATCGGGAAATGCACGCCGGCCTTCAGCTTGAAGTTCCGGTGGTGGGAGTCTCCGCCATCGGCATATTCCATGAACCCGAGGTAATAGCTCGGCCGAACGAAGGCCGTCATCGTGCCCAAGGGGAACTCCAGGCCCGCACCGATCTCGAGGCCGAAGTCGAGGCTTTCCGTGTCATCCTTGACGTCCACCGTCAGGCTTTCGCCGTCGGCCTCGAGCTTTATCTCCGAGGAAAGGTTGAAACCCAGGGACGGACCCCCGAAGATCGAAACGACGGCGCCGCCCGCGGGAAACTTGAGCATCAGGAACAAGGGCACCTGCAGGTAGGTCATCTTCAAGGTGGCCTTGATGTCGGTGTCGAAGTCCTCGTCATAGCCCTCAGCCACGGCTCCGCGGGATTCCAGGTTGATCTCGGGAACCAGGAACACCCCGGGTGCCACTTCCTTCTCGAAGCCGACGCCCACGTTGAAGCCGAGGCGGCTCGACTGTTCCACGCCTTCCTCCTCCTCGGTGTCTGTCGTGGAGAAATTCAACCCGCCCCCGAGGGTGAAGCTGTCGGCCCGCGACGAAAGCGGAAGGCACAGGACGACGGCGAGAAGCAAGTACCGGACGAAAAGCGTTTGCATGAGGGATCCTTTGGGCAACCGGCGGGGATTCGCCGGGGATGAATTTAAGCCGCCAAAGCGGCCTCAGGTTGCGGAAAATTCGTTACATCGATAAACCTTGGTCTTGAGCCGGGATCCGGATCATGGTCTCGAGGCGGCGGGTCACTCCGCCCCGGGCGTGACCGGGTCCGTGCGCACGAATGCATACCCCGTGCAATCGTACATGTTATGGGGGTAGGCCGTCGTGATCACCGTGAAGGCGTACGGGACGCCGTTCGTCAAGCCCGTCGCCAGGCACTGCGTCGAGCCCGTGGATTGGCACGCGCGGACGCATCCTTCCGGGGTGTGATTGATGTCGGCCGAGGCGCATTGCTCGCCCGTCCCGCCCAACTCGGCATACAGCACCATCGTGTGGATCGTCTCCAGCTCCAGCGTGTCGTAGGCGGGGATCTCCCAGGTCACGGTCGCGGAGCCGTTCCCCGCCGTCGCCGACACGTTGACGGGCGGCACGCCCGCCGTGTCGCACTCCTCCTTGGCGCCCAAGATGCATCCGTTCAAGGACGTCGCCCACAACACGCCTCCGAGGGCGACCGAAAGGAGAGCCGCGGCGAATGCCGCAGAAGACCAAAGCCCACGCCAGGATTTCGGCATATCTCTCCCGAAGAAACCCCGGGGAAGGACAGCCCCCGGGAGAAGGCCCCTGAACGTCATGGGGGGTTCTTCGCCGTGAAATCTACGCCGCCGGGGGAACTTCCGGGCGGGAATCCGTTTCGCGGCGTTCGCCGCCGGCGAACACTCGATGCGAGCCCGGACTAGTCCGCCGACTCGGGGATGAGCAGCTCGGGATTCTCCTCGAGGAACTTCGTGCTGAAGTCGCCCTTCACGAACTTCGGATGACGCAGGATGCGCTTGTGCAGCGGGATCGTCGTCTTCACGCCCTCGATCACGAACTCGTCCAGCGCGCGCAGCATGCGTGCGATGGCCTGCTCGCGCGTGGGCGCATGCACGATCAGCTTGGCGATCATGCTGTCGTAGTGCGGCGGCACGGTGTAGCCGCTGTAGCAATGCGTGTCCACGCGCACGCCCGGGCCGCCGGGGAGGTGGAAGGTCTGCAGGGTGCCGGGCGAGGGGCGGAAGTCGTTCCACGGATCCTCGGCGTTGATGCGGCACTCGATGGCGTGGCC
>CBFGVC010000107.1:0-6985 GCA_965652255.1 uncultured Fibrobacteria bacterium
CCCGGCCTCGCGGTGCTCGGCGCCGTCGCGCTGCTCGCGGCGGCGCTCATGCGCCGCCGCTTCCGCCTCGCGTACTTCCTCCTCCATGTCGCCATCGCGCTGGGCGAGCGCTGGAGCGAGACGCGCGCGCGCCGCCGCCTGGCGAAAATCCTCACGACCCATCCCGGCGGCGGCGAAGTCCCGTTGCTTCCGAAGATCCCGGAGAGCGCTTGACCCCGAAAGAAGCCCCCGCCCCGCATTCCCTGACCTCCGCCGACCTTCGCCTGCTCGCCGACGCGGGCATTTCGCTCGCGGATGCGGAGAGGCAACTGCTCCTGCTTCGCGAAGGAATGCATCGTCCCAAGCTCCTGCGCCCTTGCACCTTGGGCGATGGCATCGAGACGCTCGATCCCGATGCGTTCGAAGCGCTGGGGGAAGCCTTCCAAAAGGCCTGCGCCGAGGGGCGCTGGGTGTTCTTCGTTCCCGCCTCGGGCGCGGCCTCGCGCATGGCCGCGAGCCTCACCGATCCGGAAAAGGTCCGCGCGATGCGGGAGAATCCGCGCTTCGCCGATTCCGCCTTGCCGGAACTCCTGAAAGATCCGGGCGCCTGGGCGGCGCGACCCAAGGCGCTCATGCCCTTTCATCGCGCGGGAAGCGGCTTCCGCACTCCGCTCGAGGAGCATGCGCGCGAGGCGACGGCGTTGGCTCCCGGCGCGGTCGCGCGCCTGCATTTCACGATCTCGCCCGAGCATGAGCGGGATTTCGCGAAGGAGCGCGACCGCGCGCGGGCCTTGCTGAAGGCCGAGGGCGCGCGCGTCGAGATCACGCATTCGTTCCAGGATCCGGCCACGCAAACCCTGGCGCTGGACGGGGAGGGGAATCCCTTCCGCGACGCGAACGGAGACCTTCTCCTGCGCCCCGGCGGCCACGGCTCGCTGCTTCGCAACCTCGAGGCGGCGGCGCGGGGAAGCGATGGCGCGGGCGGGGCCGACTTCGTCTGGATCCGCAACATCGACAACATTCCGGTGGAGAAGATCCGGGCGGAGGGCCGCGCGCTGCGCCGCGCGCTGGGCGGCCTGCTCATGCGCGCGAGCTCGGAATCGCCGGATCGTCCAACGCGCGTCGCGGGCATGGTGAAGAACGTGGGCGAACCCGGCGGAGGCCCGTTCTGGATACAGGGGAAATCCGGTCCGGAAATCCGCATCGTGGAGTCGGCCGAGGTGGATCGCGACGTTGCCGCGCAAACGGCGATCTTCGGATCGGGCACGCACTTCAATCCCGTGGACATGGCCTGCGCGCTGCGCGACGCGTCCGGGAAGCCCTTCAGCCTTCAGGATTTCGCCGACCCGTCCGCGTGCTTCGTGGCGGAAAAGACCCATGAGGGGCGTCCGCTGCGGGCGCTCGAGTGGCCGGGGTTGTGGAACGGGGCAATGGCGGGGTGGAACACCCGCTGCGTCGAGATTCCGTTGTCGCAGTTCGCGCCGGTGAAGACGGTGGCGGATCTGCTCCGGGCGGAGCACCTGGGCTGAGCGGCCGACCTTGGGCGGCGTCCGCGTCGGCGCGGGCGGCGCACCCCGAGGGACTCGAACCCCCAACCCTTGGCTTCGAAGGCCAGTACTCTATCCAGTTGAGCTAGGGGTGCTTCCGTCCCTCACAGCGCGCGCACGGTCTTTTGATACAGGTTCAGGAGCTTCCCTTCGGGATCGTACTGGGCCTTGAGGCGGCGGTACGCCTCCCCGTTGTAGATGCGCCAGAACTCGTCCTCGGGATAGAAAGACTCCGAATACAGGCTCTTGCGGCCTCCGAGCGCCTCGACTTCGACCTCGATCATCCGGTTGAAATGCCCGCGCGGCATCTTCACCTTCGTCTCGACGCTGTCCCAGAACCCGAAGTTGAGGTACAGCGTGTCGGGCTTCATCGGGTACAGGTCGAAGTGCGCGGCGGGGTCGGGCTTGAGGACGGGGCACACCCACACCGGACGGATGCCGATCTCGCGGTGGAAGAACTCGAGGAAGGCCGCGCCGTTCCGCGCCGGGATTTCGACGTCCTGGATCAGGGGTTCCCACTTCAGCTTCTCGCGCGCCGCGGCGGAGAATTTCGCCATCTTCTCGCCGATGTTGTTGCGACGGTACCAGTTGAAGACCTTCCACAGGTTGCGCGACCCGAGCAGCTTGCGGCCCAGGAGGAGGCGAGCCAGCCAACCGGAGAATCCCGGTCCGAAGCCCATGCGCTGCGAGCACCAGAACCAGTCGGTGTCCCAGCGCCAGATATAGTCGGAGGCGGTGAGGTAATCGGCGTCGCGGAGGGGCAAGGTCTTGTAGTAGGCCCGCATCCAGTGATAGTCGCCGGTGTACGGCGCGGAGCCCACGAAGCGCGCGGTGGTGAGAACGTGCAGGGTGGGGGAGAAAACCGAACCCTCGATGAAATCCCACGCCTCGCCGGGAGGCGAGGCGGCGGGATCCCGGTTCAGGGCGCAGAGGCGTTCCATCTCGGCCAGGAAAAGTTCCGCCGAATCGAAGCGCTGGTGGCGCAGCTCGACGAAGGGCTTCGCGCGCACCACGCGGATGCGCGCGCGGATCACGTAGCCGAGCGTCCCGTAGGAATTGGCGAACCCGAAAAAGAGGTCCCGGTGCTCGTTGTCGGGACGGCAGGTGACGATGCGTCCGTCGGGGAGGAGGATGTCCATTTCCACGGCGGTCTCGTGCACGAAGCCGTGGCGAAAGGAGGAGGACTCGATGCCCACGCCCGTGAGGGCCCCGCCCACGGTGATGGTCTTGAGCTCGGGCACCACGGCCGGGAGGCACCCGTGGCGGAGCGCGCCCTCGACGGCCTTCTCGTAGGGCGTCATGCCCTCCACGTCCATGGTCAGCCCCACGGGATCCACGGACAGCACCTTGTCGAAGGCGCGCACGTCGAGGGCGCGCACCTTGGCCTCCTTGCCGTCCTTGCGGGTGCGGAACAGGTTCGAGGTGGATTTGCCCAGCCGCACGGGCTCGCCGGCCGCGGCCGCCTCGCGGATGCGCTCGGCCAAGGCCTCGCGCTTGCGGGCGTGCTCCGCCCAGGCGGAGCGCGCCTCTTCGGCGTGCGTGTCCGTCACGGCTACCGCACCGCGGCGTACACGCCCGGCACGACGCCCTTCGAGAGGACCATTTGCCAGAGCTGGTTCTTGCGCGCCCGGAACGATCCCGCGCAAATGGTCAGGTAATAGACCCACATGCGGTAGAAGCGCTCGCCGTAGGCCTCGCGGTGCTTGTGCCAGTTGCGGACGAAGTTGTCGTGCCAGGCCATCAGGGTCTTGTCGTAATCGGCGCCGAAGTTGTGCCAGTCCTCGACGACGAAGAGCCCCTCCATCGCGCGGCTGAGCTGCGCGATGGAAGGAAGCATGGCGTGGGGGAAGATGTACTTGCCCAGCCAAGGCTCGATGCTCCTGACCGACTTGAGGCCGCCGATGGTGTGGACGAGGGCGAGGCCGCCGTCCTTCAGGCAGCGGTGGATGGTCTCGAAGAAGGTGCGGTAGTTGCGATAGCCCACGTGCTCGCACATGCCGATGGAGACCACGCGATCGTATTCGCCCGTCGCCTCCCGGTAGTCCTGCAGGCGAATGTCGACGGGCAGGCCCTGGGTCCGCTCGCGGCCGTAGGCCACCTGCTCGGTCGAGATGTTGTAGGCGGTCACGTGCGCTCCGTAGCGCTCGGCCGCGAAGCGGGCGAACCCGCCCCAGCCGCAGCCCAGCTCCAGCACCGTCATGCCGGGCTTGAGGCCCAGCTTGCGGCAGACGAGGTCGAGCTTGTTCTCCTGCGCCTCCGCGAGCGTCGTCGCTTCCTTGCCGTCCTTCCTCCAGTACGCGCAGGTGTACTGCATGTAAGGATCCAGCATGTCGGCGTAAAAGTCGTTGCCGAGGTTGTAATGCACCTCGGCCACCGTCTTCGAGCGCGCCTTGGTCTGCCGGTTGAAAAGCCGGGCGCTGAGCAGGTCCACCGCGAGCGGCAGGTTGAATTTCAGCTTGGTCTCGAGCCGGGCCGACATGGCCTTGTCGAAGGAGATGTCGAGGCGGTCGCAGTCCCACCAGCCGTCCATGTACGCCTCGCCCAGCCCCAAGGTGCCGTTCGACATGATGCGGCGGAAAAGTTCGGGGTTGTGAACCTTGATGTCCCAATCCCGGTCGCCGTTCACGCGGATGTCGGCTTCCGCCCAAAGTTCCGTGAGAAAGCGCGCGGCGGCCGTGGCGGCCACCGGGGTTTGCGGGGAATTTTGAATGCCGAGCATAGGTGGTTTCCGTTTGAAAAACGCGATCCCTGGCCATCGAAAAGGCCGGGGACAAGCATAACTAATAATGCAAAAAACGGTAAAAGCGGGGCGGTTTCTTCGCGTGTTACGCTTTGTCGGTTAAGGGGAAGGCCGGTCGGCCCGGCGGGTCATCCGGCGATGCGACCAAGGCCGCGCACGGGGATGTCGATCCAGCCGGGGCGGTTGTTGCGCTCGTATTCCAGTTCGTACAGCGCCTTTTCGAGTACGAAAAAACTCAAGAGCGCGCGGATTTCGGGCCGGTCGCCCGCGCGTTCGGGAAAAACTCCCGAGGCGGCGGCGGATTCGAAGTATGTCGCGAGAAACGCATCCGAGAGCGAGGATGCGAGGTCGTCGGCGAAGGCTTCGGCGCGCGCGCCGGGGGTTTCGCCGCCCGAGGCCTCGCGCGCGGCGACGTGGGCGGCATAGTGGAACGAGCGCAACATGCCCGCCGCGTCGCGCAGCGGAGAGGCCTTTCGCCGCGCCTCGGCGAGCGGACGGCCCGGCTCGCCCTCGAAGTCGAGAAGAAGGGGCCCTTTTTCGGTGAGCAGGATCTGCCCCAGGTGCAAGTCGCCGTGCACGCGGATCTTCGATCCGAACGCGGGCGTGCCGTGAAGCTTCGCGCGGAGGTTCGCGGCCATGCCCCCGGGCAGCAGGCGCGCGGCTTCCTCGAGCCGCTTGAGGCTGCTTGCCCGGGCGTGGGCGAGGTCGGCCCCGGTGAGCGGCTCCGGCGCGAAGTCGGGATCGCCTCGCCGCGACGCGAGCGCGGCGTGCAATTCCCCCACGCGGCCCCCCAGCGTCGCGGCGAGGCGCGTGAGCGATTCGGGCAAGGCGCCCTCGCCCGGCGCGCGCCTGAGCTCCCCGACCGCATGCGCCCAGGCGTCGCGCGCGTCGCGCACGAACTCCTGCGCCAGGGCGAGGGTACGCGGCTGCGAGCCGTCGGCCGGAACCCACTCGAGCGCGGAGAGAAAGGCCGGAGCGCCGCGGTATCCGGCGCGGCGCAGGAAGCGGAGCATCTCCGGCTCGGGATGGATTCCCGTCTCGAAGCGGCGATAGAGCTTGACCGCGATGCGTCCATCGTACGAAAAGGAAGTGTTGCTTTGCTCTCCGGCGTACAGTCGCGTGACAGGGTGTGTTCCGGCGCCGTTCGGGCCCGCGAAGTCCCCCGAAAATTCCGGCCGGCCGCGGAGAAGGCCCCCATCTCCTTTCGCGTCTGCTTTGCCGGCCAGCAGCTCGAGCATTGCTGCGCGGAAGTCCGGATCGTGGCAGGCATCGAGGACGAGGTTCCCGTCGCCGAGGGCTCCCGCGACGGCGTCGCCGGGGAATTCCTGCGCGCCTTCGGGGCTTGCGAGAGAGAGCGGCACGGCGTAGAGTTCCGGTTCCCCGCGATCGAATCCGGCGTGGACGACGCAGAAGATCGCGCGGCGCGTGACGGGGATCGCCGCCTCGATGGACAGGGTCCTAAGCGCCCGCGACTTGGAGCGCCACCAGCGGCGCGCGGGCAACCACGCGGGGAGGAGGCGCGTTTCCAGCGCCTTGCGGTCGGTCTCGGAAAGCGGTTTCGCGAAATCGGGCATCGAGAGGAATCTACCTATTGATCCCGGGAATCGATCCCGGGAATTCCAGCGCGCGAATCGGCGTCTTCGACGTTGCCGCAGGTTCTAACTTTCGATCCCGTGGACATCCGCACCATTCTCGACCATGCCGTCTCGGGTCGCCGCATCGGCCCCCAGGACGCGCTCGCATTGCTCAAAAGCGACGACTGGACCGCCATCGCCGCCGCGGGCCATGCGCGGCGAAACGCCCTGCACGATCCGAAAGTCGTCAGCTACACGGGCTTCCGCGTCATCAACTACACGAACTTCTGCGACGTTGACTGCACGTTCTGCAGCTTCAAGGACGAGATCGAGAGCGACCGGGGCTACACGCTGTCTCTGGAGCAAATCGCCGCCAAGACCGAGGAGGCGCTGGCCCTTGGCGTGGACCAGGTCTTCTTCCAGGGCGGCGTGAATCCGAAGCTGCCGCTGTCGTACTACACCGACGCGTTTCGCATGCTGCGCGACCGCCACGGCGTCGCGATCCGCGGGCTCTCGCCCATCGAGGTCAAGCGGCTGGCGGAGAACGTCGGCATGACCATTCCGGCATTGCTCGCCGAACTGAAGGCCGCGGGACTCTCCTCCGTGCCCGGCGCGGGCGCCGAGATCCTCACCGAGCGCATGCGCGCGGTGCTTTCGCCGAAGAAGCTCTCCGGCGAGGACTGGTGCGCGGTGATGGGGGAGTGCCACAAGATGGGCCTTCCGGGCTCGTGCAACATCGTGTTCGGGTCGTCGGAGACGGCGGAGGACATCGTGGAGCACCTGTCGCTCTTGCGCGAGCAGCAGGACAAGACGGGGGGGTTCCTGTCGTTCATCCCGTGGGTGTTCCAGGCGCAGACGAAGCGTTTTCCGATCCGGCACGTGACGGGGCGGGAATACCTGAAGACCTTGGCCGTTTCGCGCTTGTTCCTCGACAACATTCCCAACATCGAGGTGTCCGTTCTCGTGATGGGGAAGGAATTGGCGGAGCTGGGACTCTCGGCGGGCGCGAACGACATCAACTCGATCGTGATCGAGGAGAACGTGCTGCGGTCGTTCGGGCTGAAGACGCTGCGCGGGGCCGAGCGGTTCATCCGCGAGGCGGGTTTCGAGCCGAGGCGGCGGACGATGAATTATGAGTTCGGGAA
>CBFGVC010000108.1:0-6981 GCA_965652255.1 uncultured Fibrobacteria bacterium
CTCCGCGGCATCGACATCGACATGGACCTCATGTCCGACACGGGCATGACCCTCGCCGTCGTCGCGCTGTTCGCCGAGGGGAAAACCACCATCCGCAACGTCGGCAACTGGCGGCTCAAGGAAACCGACCGCCTCGCCGCCATGGCGACCGAACTCCGGAAGCTCGGCGCGACGGTCGAGGAAGGCCCCGACTGGATTTCCATCGATCCCCCGGCGAAGCTGAACGGGAACGTCGCCATCGACACCTACGACGACCACCGCATGGCCATGTGTTTCTCGCTCGCAAGCTTGGGCCCCAAGGGCGTTCCCGTCACGATCAACGATCCCGATTGCGTCCGCAAGACCTATCCGGGGTACTGGGATGAGTTCGCGAGGATGACGGGGGCATGATGTCGGGTGCCGGGGGAAGGGATCCGGGAGCAAGGAGCCCCGACGCCAAGAGGCAGCGGTCGAGGAGAGGCGGGCGCGAGCCCTTCCTGCGCCCGGCTTTCGCCCTCTTGCTGGCGCTGTTCGCCTTTCTCGTCTCCCACTCCTCCCTCCTCCCCGAGCCGCCCCCCGCCGAGGCAGTGGGACCCGTCGCCCCCGAACCGCCCCGACCGCGCCACGGCGCGGTCTCGCCGGAGTTGCTGCGGGAACTGATCGGGCTCCACGAAGGCTCCGGCGTGGGCGGTCGCCTCGCCGTCTCCGTTTACTCCTTGAGGCATCAGCGCTTCGAGGCCGCGTGGAACGACGACACGCCCTTCGTGCCCGCCTCCACGCTCAAGCTTGTCGTCACCGCCGCCGCGCTCGACGGCATCGCCGACGACGAGGCCCCGCACACCACCCTCGAGGTGGCGGGCGTGATGCGCGGGCGCACGCTGCGCGGCGAGCTCCGTATCCTCGGCGGCGGGGATCCCAACATCTCCGACCGCTTCTACCCGAGCGCCCTCGACCCGCTCCGGGCATGGGCCGATTCGCTCAAGGCGGCCGGCATCGACACCGTGCGCGGCCGCGTCACCGCCTCCGACGATTACTTCAGGGGACCGCGCCGCCCGGAATCCTGGGCGCCGCGCCACTTCGGAACCTGGTACGGCGCGGAGATCTCAGCGCTCTCGTTCAACGACAATTGCTTCGAGATCACCGTGAAGCCCGGCGCGCGGCCGGGCGACGCGCCCGTCGTCACCGTCACTCCCGACGTGGGACACGTGAAGGTGGTGAACCGCGCCCGCACCGTCGCCGGAAGCCGCAACCGCGTCTCGGCCACCTTGCGCGAGGGGGAAACCACCGTCGTGCTCACCGGAACCATCGGGCTCCGTGCGGGCGCGAGGAGCTGGCTCCTGCCCGTGCGCGACCCGCCCGAATACTTCCGCGCCGGCGTGCTGACGGCCTTGCGCGAGCGCGGCATCGTCTTCGTCCCGGAGGACAATGCTCCCCGCGGGGCCAAGGCCCCGCTCCTGCGCGCGCTGCGATTCAGCGCCGCGCCGCTCGCCTCGGTGATCGACGAGGTCAACCAGCGCAGCCAAAACCTCCATGCGGAGGTGCTCCTGCGCCACCTGGGGCGCGCCGCGGGAGGCGACGGCAGCGCGCGCTCGGGAATCGCCGCGGAGCAAGCCTTCCTCGCGCGGCTCGGCCTCGACACCGCCGCGTTCGACCTGCACGACGCCTCCGGCCTCTCGCACCGCAACCGCGTCGAGGCCCGCGCCCTCACCCTGCTGCTCGCTCGCATGGCGCGAGGCCCGCACGCCGCCGACTTCGTCGGCTCGCTCGCCCAGCCGGGCCTCGACGGAGCGACGGGCAAGCGCCTGCGCGAATACACCGGTTCCGGCCTCGTGCGCTACAAGACCGGAACCTTGAGCGGAGTCTCGGCGCTTGCGGGCTATGCCTTCGGCGCCGACGGCGACACGCTCGCGGTCACGCTCCTCCTCAATGGCCAAGAGCGCGGGGGCGCCGACCTGCTCGACCTGTTGCTCATGCGCGCGGCGCTGTGGTACAACAAGGAGCGCCCGGCCTTGGCCGAGGCGCACGCCCTGCTCGCCCTGCCCGGCGCGCCGCCCCACTCCGACCCCGAGGGGCGCCTGCGCTTCTTCTCGAAGGCGCTGCTGGGAAAGCCCTATTTCCTCGGACCCACCGGCGAAGGGCGGCACGGCGACGCGGATCCCCTCCCCATCGCCGACCTCACACGGATGGACTGCGTGACCTACATGGAGAACGCGCTCGGCCTCGCCCGCGCGCGCTCCGCCGCCGGCTTCATCCCCG
This sequence comes from uncultured Fibrobacteria bacterium, assembly GCA_965652255.1. Taxonomy (GTDB): domain Bacteria; phylum Fibrobacterota; class Fibrobacteria; order UBA11236; family UBA11236; genus UBA11236. Next base: position 2,236 of record CBFGVC010000108.1, read on the forward strand.
CCATCCTCCCAATCCGCTACCACGGCGACAGCGTGGCCTTCGCGAACCGCAACCATTACTTCGTCGGCGAATGGCTCGCCAACAACCCGCGCGACTTCCGCCCGCTCGCGCTGCCCGGCGACACGGCGCATCGCAAGGCGCTCGCGCGCGGGAAGCTCCTCGCCGACAAGGGCGTCTCCGGGGGCGACATCCAGGCGGAGCTGCGCTACCTGCCCTACGAAAAGGCCCTGAGGCTCGCGCGGGAGTGGAAGGCGAGCGGCCTCGGCAAGCGCCTTTACGGCGTCGCGTTCATGACCGCGTTGCCCGGGCTCGACGCCACCCACACGGGGTTCGTGGACGGCGAGAGCGGAACCCCCGTGCTGCGCCACGCCAGCCAGCTTCAGGGCCGCGTCGTCGAGCAGGACTTCGCGGAATACCTCGAATCGCGGCGCGGGAAGTGCTCCGGCGTGCTTTTATTCGAATTCAAGCCTTCCCCCGGCGAAGGATAGGGTATTTTATTCCCGTGCCGCACCCGGTCAAGGATCAGTTCGCCACCGCGCAGGTCCGCTACTCGGAGTTCCTGAAGCGCAACAAGATGTTCCTCACCAAGGAGCGCACCGCCCTCCTTGCGTTCATCTTCGAGCAGAAGGGCCACTTCAGCGCCGACGAGCTGCTCTTCGAGATGCAGCGCACCGGCCTCAAGGCCTCGCGCGCCACCCTGTACCGCACCTTGAGCCAGCTCGTCGAGGCCGGCGTGCTCTCGGAGTCCGACTTCGGCCACGGCCACACGCACTACGAGGTGGACATGGGCGACCGCCCGCACGCCCATCTCGTCTCGCTCGAGAGCGACGACGTGCGCGAGGTCACGAGCGCCAAGCTCGAGGCCGCCATCGTCGAGCTGATGCGCAAGGAGGGCTTCACCCCCAAGCGCTTCAACCTGCAGGTGTTCGGCGCGTTCGCGACGAAGAAAAAAGGCTGAACCCGCGGGGGCTTCTCCGCGGGCCTTCGCATCGCCCGGCGCCCTTCGCCGGCGAGGGTTCCCGGCAAAAAAACCCCCGATTGCCCGGGGGTTCTTCGTTTTCCCTCCATTTTCATCGGGCTCCGCCTAGCGGCGCAGCATCGACATTCCGGGAGCCTTGCGGGCCTCCGACGACTTCTTGAACAAGGCGGCATTCCAGTCCTCCAGTTCATCGCCCGTGTCCTCGTGGAATCCGGACTCCTCCAGGCAATCGCCGAAGTCCGAGGAGAAAGCGTCCTCGTATTCGGAGCATTCCGAGTCCGCCGTCATCTGGCTCCAAGGCTCGGTGCGCGTGCAGGTCATGCCGTTGTAGGCGATCTCGAGGGTCAGCACGCCGTCCTTCAGTTCGCTTGTGAACTTCGCCTTCTTGCCCGTGGATTCGACCAGCAGCTCCGACGAGGTGCAGCCGGAAGAGACCAACTCCACGCCGGAAGCGTAATCCGCCATCTCCTGGGCCCACTCGCGAGCCTGGCAAATCTTTCCGGTCATGCGCGCCTTCATGCTGTCGGTGGTGATGGTTACCGTCAACGACACGTCCTCGAAGAGCCCGCCATCCGAGTAATCGGCTTCCTCGCAGTCGCCGTACTCCTCGCACTCATCGTAGTACGCCTGCGTGCAGCGGGAATCCCGATAAGCCAAGGGCACCTTGTCCATCGTGTCCGCGCCATTCCAGGTGCCCGTGAGCGAGGACGAGCCGCCGGTATAAACCTCGGCCATGCAGCTTCCCGCGTCCCACAGGTAGAGGTTTCCGCCCGTGATGACGTACAGCATTTCGTCCACGAACTTTTCGGCCTGGGGCGGCCCGGGCACGAACTGCTCGCCGTCGTCCTCGCAGTAGTACTCGGTGGACCGGATGACGAGCATGCCGGGCTCGGAGCCTTGGGACGGGGTGATGTCGAGCACCTCGCCGAGGAACTCGAACAGGGTCGCGTTGCCGCTGTTATTGCCGCCGTTGTTTCCCTTGTCGCCGTTCTTCTTTTCCTCCCCGGAATTTCCGGTGAGGCAGCCGGTGACGAGCAGCATGGGCAAGAGCAGGATCACGGCCAAGGGGCGCGCCGCGCCGCCGCCGGCCTTCGTGCGCAGGATGGGGTTGATGAGTCGCATGGTGACCTCCGTGGGGTGAATTCCCGCATCGAAGGTATGCGTGGGGCGAGGCGGGGGAATGAACCCGGGTTAACGCGGCCCCGGAACAAGCCTCGAATCGTTAACCTGAATCAACGGGAGGCGAAAAACCCGGGCCCTCGCATCGTCCGGCTATCTGCGCGGGCCGCACTCCCCCGCTTTGTCGACCCCGGGGCTCTCCCGGACGACCCGGCGACGACGACGAACACCCCCGGATTTTCCCGACGAAATCACCCCAAACAAAAAGCCCCGGTTTCCCGGGGCTTCGTGCTCTCGCGAGACCGGCAGGACTTAGCGCGAGTAGTATTCGACCACGTGCTGCTCCTGGAGCTTCACGGGGATCTGGTCGCGCAGGGGCTTCGCCACGAGCTTGCCCTCCATCTTGACCTTGTTCACCTCGTAGTACTCGGGCACCACCACGCTGCCCGAGTGGGTCAGCGCGTCGATGATCTGGGCATGGGTCTTCGACTTCTCGTTCACCGCGATCACGTCGCCGACCTTGAGCGGGTGGCTGGCCGTGTAGATGCGGCGGCCGTTGATGCTGAAGTGGCCGTGCGCCACGTACTGGCGGGCGGCGTAGATCGTGCGGGCGAAGCCCATGCGGTAGAGGGCCGCGTCGGCGCGGGTCTCGAGCAGCGAGAGGAGCGCCGTGCCGGTGGACTCGTGGCTGTGGGTGGCGCGCTCGTAGTAGGCGCGGAGCTGGTTCTCCGGCACGTCGTACATGGCCTTGAGGCGCTGCTTCTCGAGAAGCTGCAGCTTGTAGGTGGAGGGGCTCTTCTTGCGCGCCAGGCCGTGCTGGCCGGGCGGGAAGGAACGGCGCTCCATCACGCGGGCGGCCTTGGGCGTCAGGGCGATGCCCAGGGCACGGGAGATTTTGACTTTGGGACCTGCTGCCATGTATTCCTCTTTGTCCGCGTGATGCGCGGGATTCCGGCGAGTTTCCCCGAAACCCGTCGACCGGGTTCGACGTGGAGTCGGTTCCGGAGGTTCCGGAACCCCTTTTTGGGGGGCTTTAAAACGTAATTCCCGCCGACCCGGAATTCAACGCGACCCGCCCCCAAAGACGGGGGATTCGGCCCCGAAACCCTCTTATATTTGGGCAAGGGCCGGGCCCACCCCCCTGGCGAGCGGAGGACAGATGGTCAACGATGAAATTTCGGTGCTCGAATTGAGCGAAATTCTCGAAAAAAACCCCGAAACGGCCCTGGTGGACGTCCGGGAGGAAGAGGAGCACCAGGAGGTCAACATCGGCGGCAAGCTGATCCCCCTGAGCGAGTTCGAGCAGCGCTGGCAAGAGGTTCCCAAGGAGGGGCCCGTTTACCTGTACTGTCGTTCGGGCCGTCGCTCGCGCACGGCGCTGGAGTTTCTCAAGAAACAAGGGTACACCAACGGCATGAACGTCACCGGCGGCATCCTCGCCTGGCTGAACGAGGTGAATCCGAACGGACGGTAGAGTTACGAATTACGAGTTACGAGTTACGAATAAGCCCGTCAGCCCAAAGCTTCAAGCAGCTGGGAGAGAGGACATGCCAACTCGGCCCTTTACTCCCAAATCTCAAGCCCGAACCTCTAGCACCTTGTTCGTAATTCGTAACTCGTAATTCGTAACTTCTTCACCATGACTCTCGCCCTGATGCTCCTCGCGGCCTTCGCGGGCGGGCTCATCCTGAACCTCATGCCCTGCGTTTTGCCGGTGCTGTCGCTCAAGGTGTTCGACTTCGTGCAGCGGGCCCATCGCGGGCGCAGGCACCTGCTCGCGCACGGGGTGGCCTTCACGACCGGTACGGTCGCCTCCTTCTGGGTGCTGGCGGGCCTCCTCATGATCTTCCGCCGGGCCGGGCAGGGGCTCGGATGGGGGTTCCAGCTCCAGTCTCCCGCCTTCCTCGTCATCCTTAGCGCCTTTTTCCTGTTCTTCAGCCTGCATCTCTTCGGCGTCTTCGAGCTCGGCTACCTCTTCACGCGCCTGCGGCGCGGGGAGGAGGGCAAGGGCCTTGGGGGCTCGTTCCTCGCCGGCGTGACGGCGACCATCGTGGCGACGCCCTGCACGGGGCCTTTCATGGGCACGGCGCTGGCCTATGGCCTCACCCAGGGCGATGCCGTCTCCTTCCTCGTTTTCACTTTCCTCGCGCTCGGCGTGGCTTTCCCCTACCTGCTGCTCTCCGCCGCGCCCGGCCTCGCGCGCTTTTTGCCCAAGCCGGGGGCGTGGATGGAGCACCTGAAGCAATTCATGGGGTTTCCGCTGCTGGCCACGGTGGTTTGGCTGGCCTGGGTATTCGGGCGGCAAACGAGCATCGACGCCATGGCCATGCTGCTCGTTCTCTTCGTCGCGGCGGGCCTGGCGGCCTGGGTGCTGGGCAAGTGGATGGCGATCCAGCACCCGGGTCACGTGCGGTTGACCGCCGCCCTCGTCGCGCTGGCGATCTTCGCTCCCGCGCTGGGTTGGGTTCTGTCCGGCGTGCAGCATCGTCCCGCGGCGACCGAATCGACCTCGGACATCGTCCCCGGGCCCGGCAGCATGACCTGGCGCAAGTTCACGCCGGAGACCCTGGCGGCGTTGCGCGCCGAGGGGCGTGCGGTGTTCATCGACTTCACGGCGGATTGGTGCATCACGTGCAAGGTGAACGAGC
>CBFGVC010000109.1:0-6963 GCA_965652255.1 uncultured Fibrobacteria bacterium
TCAGGCCCGTGGCCGGGAAAGGTAACCTGCCAGCCGGTCCAGCGTGCTGTTCCAGCCTTCCTCGTGCCCGTCGCGGACACCCTTGGAAGCGAATCCGGTCTGGGTCAGGGTGAGCTCCGTGCCTTTTCCATCCTGTTTCAGGACGATGGTTACGAGGGTTTCCTTCTCCAGGGATCCGTCCTCGTTGAACCAGGCATGGGTGAAGACCACGCGCTCCGGTTTCACGAGTTCGCGGTAGCGCCCTTGAAGGCGGACATCGATGTCGCGGGAATGCATGCGCACCCTGAAGGAGCCGCCTTCGCGGATGTCCTGATGTTCGACGTCGACAGCGAGGCCTTCGGGACCGAACCCCCAACGGGCCATGTGTCCGGGATCGGTGAAGCAAGCGTAGACGAGCTCGCGAGGGGCGTCGAGCAGGCGGCGGATGACCAGGTTGAATTCTTGCGTCGACATATTCAAGCCTCCTTCAGCGTTTCAAGCAGGTCCGCCAGACGTTCCCAACCTTGACGCGTGCCATCGGCCATGCCGGATTCAAGGGCGTTGTCGCGGTCCTCGGTCGAAGGGAACGTCGAAACCACTGTCATCTCTGTGACCCCCTCGCGCGCCAGCAACGTGGTCGTTTCGATCACTGTGCCCGGTATGGGTTCATATTCGAACGTCTGGACAAGGCGACCGTACGGTGACAGCTCGATGTATTCGCCGCGAAAGGCATGCTGTTCGCCGGCTTCCGTGCAAATGAAACGCCAGCCTCCTTTCACGCGCACATCCATCGCGACCACCGTCGTTGTGGAGCCGTGTGGGCCCCACCAATGGGGGATATGCTCGGGCGTCGTGAGGGCCATCCAGACCCGTTCGATGGGTGCGTCGAAGGTGCGGGTGAAAACCAGTTCGCGTGCGCCGCGCGGTGACGCGATGTACGTTTCGTCGAATCGGCGCTGGGTGCGCTTCCTGTTGGTCATTGTGGGCTCCGAATCATGTTGTCATTTGGCGTGTGAAATCCGGGTTCAAACGAAGAGACATGGCGTCGAATCAGGCTCGGCGCATCCGTTCCAGGTGGTCGGCCAGCTTCTGCAGCGTCTGCTTGCCGCCCTCCACGGCCCCGACCTCGCGGATGAGCATGTCGCGCGTGGCCTTGTCCTTGAAGGTCGACGTCATGGTCAGGCGGGTCCGGCCGCCGATGTCCTCCAGCGTGATGACGCCGCCGAAGTCCTCGTCCGGGTTTTCGTCTTCCGAGGCTCCGTGCCTGAAGGAAAGCCGCTCCGGTTCCACGACCTCGCGGTAGGTGATGGCGTTCGGCCAGTCCTTCCCGTCGGGGCCGTGCATCACGAACACCCACGATCCTCCGGGACGCACGTCGATCTTCTCCGTGGTGTTGGTGAACCCGTCGGGCCCCCACCAGACCTCCACGTGCGCCGGATCGGTGAGCGCCTTCCAGACCAGTTCTCGCGGGGCGTCATACTCGCGGACGATGCGGATTTCGCGCGGCGCGCCCAGGTCGACGGAAGCATCCTCGACGGGGCTCATGCCGCCCTCCGCTTTCGAAGAAATACGTGCATCGCGTTCTCGCCGAACTTCTTCTCCGCCACCTCGTAGCCGAGGCCGGGAAGATTCAGGCCGTTCACGGGCGATTCGCCGTCGCCGAGGAGGACGGGAGCGATCGCGAAATGAATCTCGTCGATCAGTCCTGCTTCCAGGTATTGGCGAACGGTGTTCGCGCCGCCTCCGATGCGCACGTCCTTGTCGCCGGCGGCCGCGCGCGCCTTGTCGAGCGCTTCGCGCATGCCGCCGGTGACGAAGTGGAACACCGTTCCGCCTTCCATTTCGAGATCGGGGCGCGGACGATGCGCCAGCACGAAGACCGGCGTGTGATAGGGAGGATTGGGACCCCACCAGCCTTTCCACCCCATGTCCCATGGACCGCGATCCGGCCCGAACATGTTGCGGCCCAGGATCCAGGCCCCGATGCCCTCCAAGGCCTTCGCGGCGATGTCGTCGTCGACGCCCGTGGAGCCGCCCGATCCCATTCCGAGATGCTCGCTGAAGGTCTTCGTGGCGGCGAACCATTCCGTGATGGCCATGCCGCCCGTGCCGAACGGATGCTCGAGGCTTTGCCCCTTCGCCGCCCCGAACCCGTCGATCGACAGGCAGTATGCGCTGACTCGAACCTTGCCCATGTAGAAGTCCTTTTGATTGATGGGTTAAATCAGCACAGCATCACAGCATCACAACAATAAAGCGCAGAGGAGCTTTCATTGATCTCGGCCATGAGTTACACTGCTCCGTTCCTCCGTTGCTCCGTTGCTCCGTTGTTGTGATGCTGTGATGTTGTGTTGCGTTCCGTGTTCTTTCCGCATTTTTCATTTCGCTTTCTTCCCCTTTCCCTGCAGCTCCATCAGGTAGTCCTCCAGCCGGTCGAGGCGCTCCTCCCACAACTTTCGGTACTGTTCCATCCAGTCGGTCGCCTCCTTCAGCGGCTTGGGCATGAGGCGGCAGGGACGTTGCTGCGCGCGCTTGCTGCGCGCCACCAGCCCGGCCTTTTGCAGCACCTTGAGATGCTTGGTGACCGCGGGTCCGCTGATGCGGTGGGGGAGGGCCAGTTCCTTCACCGACACCTCGCCCTTGGCGAGCTGGGCGACGATGGCGCGGCGAGTGGGATCCGCCAGGGCGGCGAAAACCGCGTCGAGTTGTTCCGGCGGAAGCGCGGAGGCCGTGGTGGAGGCCGGGGTAGAGGTTGATGCGGCAGGCATGGGCGATTCTTTAATTAACCAAATGGTAAATTAATGGGGTTAAGCGCCCTTGTCAAGGGGTTTCCGGGTTTTTTCGGTTTACCGGCGGGGCGTGCGGGAATCCTGCGCGATCCTAAGGTTTCCAGCCGAACGTTTCCGCCTGTCGACGGGCCAAGGCGGGCACGTCCTGGGCGATGAAGAGCTGGTGCAGGATTTGCACGCCCAGCACGTGGTTGATGAGGGCATCGGCCTGGACGCGTTCCGCGGGCGAACCCGACCCGGCGCCCAGCGTCGCGCGCAGGGCCCGGACTCCCTTGGGATCGAGCAACCCCGCGTCGGTGATGGCGTTTCCGGACAGGTACTCGTCGGCGAGTGCGGAGAGCGCCTTCTGCTTGTCGGGGTCGGTGTGCGCGGGCGGGGCCATGAAGGCGAACTTCTCGCGCTTGTAGAGCCGCTCCGGAAGCACGCCCTTCATCGCCTCGCGAAGGACGTACTTCTCCGTCGGGCCCTTGATGCGCATCGTCGGCGGGATGCCCGCCGCGGCCTCGGCGAGGTGATGATCGAGGAAGGCGGGACGCGCTTCCATCGAATGCGCCATGTCCACGCGGTCGCCTCCCCAAGTGAGGATTTGCCCCTCGAGCATGGTCTTGATCCACACATACTGCGCCTTGTCCAGCGGGTGCCGGTCGCGCAGCATGTCGGGGTCGAGCTCGGCCGCGATGGCGGCTTCGGGCGAATAGCCCGCGAGCCGCGCCCGGATTTCGGGATCGAGCAGGGCGGGCACTTTGGCGCCCGCCGCGAGCCATGGCTGCAGGCACGAGGGGACGAAACCGCAGCGCGCGGCAAGCTCCGGGGCCCGCACCTCGTTCTCGGCCAGCATCGCGCCCCGGAAAATGCTGTTCGACGCGTTCAGTTGCGCTTCCATGGCCGCGCGCTCGCCCGCGGAAAGTCCCTCCAGCCCGTGGAGGATCATGTCGCGACGGAACGACGGATAGCCCGCGAAAAGCTCGTCCGACCCTTCCCCGGTTACGACGACCTTGTAGCCCGCCGCATTGACATGACGGCTCATCAGGAACTTCGCCACGCCGAGGGTGTTATAGAGGGTGCGCTCGGTGTGCCAGTGGGTCTTGGCGAAGTGACCGTACAACTCGTCGGCGCCGAGGCGGAGGATGTCCTGGTCCGCCCCGGCGCTGCGCGCCATCTCCGTGGCGATTTCGCTCTCGTCGTAGTCCGCGCTTTTGAACCCGATGGTGAAGGCCTTAACGGGTTGCTGCCGCAGGGCCGCGGCAAGCCCGAGGATCGAGCAGGAGTCGATGCCGCCGGAGAGGTAGCAGCCCACCGGCACGTCGGCCTCCAGGCGCAAGTGCACGGCTTCCATCAGCTTCTCGCGCACGGTTTCGACGTGGCGCTCCTCGGCGATATTGTCCACGGCGAGGCGGCCGGCGGGAAAGTTCATGTCCCAGTACGCCGATTCCTCGATGCGCCAGCTCCCGTCGACGCGTCGCACCTTGACGGCATGGCCCGGGCGCACTTGGCGGACGCCTTCGAAGGCCGTCGAACCGGGCACGATGGCCTGCATGAGCTGGTGATAAAGGCCTTCGGCGGCGAAGCGGCGTTTCACCGCAGGGTGGGCGAAGATCACCTTGACCTCCGAGCCGAAGACGAAGGCGTCCCCCGTGTTCGCCCAATAGAGCGGCTTGATCCCGAAGCGGTCGCGCACCAGCCACAGGGCATCCTCGTCGCGGTCGTAGAGCGCGAAGGCGAATTCTCCGCGCAACTGTCGCAGGGCTTTTTCCATCCCCAGGCGCGGGTAGAGGTGAAGCACGAGCTCGGAGTCGCTCTTGGTGGCGAAGCGCGCGCCTCCCGCGTGCAGGCGCGCGCGGATCCGCTGGTAGTCGTAGAACTCCCCGTTATGGGCCAGCAGCAGGCGGTCGTCCGCCGAAAGGAAAGGCTGGCGGCAGTCTTCGGACAGCCCGATGATGGAGAGGCGCGCGTGCGAAAAGCCGACGCCCCGCCCCTCGGAGGCGCGCACGCCGAAGCCGTCCGGCCCGCGGTGGTGCTGGATGGCGGCCATGGCCGCCAGCAGCTTCGGATCGACGGGGCGATTCCGGTCGAGATGCATGATGCCTGCGATGCCGCACATTTTCGGGATTCCTTGGGGTTGAAGGGAAGGGGCTGCCGGAAGAGCGAGGAGAGCCCGGCCGGTTCGAGGCGGCCTGATGGTCAGGCGCGCGGCAAGGGTTCCATCCTGTTTCGCCTTTCTCCCGCCTCGCCCCGCTTGGGGGCCTCAACGTCGATCACGAGGTTGGCGCGCTGGGTGAGGCAGGTGACCAGGGCCATGCGCAGGAACACCGCGCCGCGCGCCTGCGCGAAGTACCAGTTGTGCGGAGTGGCGTCGAGGCTGGGGGAAAGCTCCTCGCCGCGCGCCAGCGGATGGAGGATGATGGCGCCGGGCTTCAGGGGGGAGGACGCGTTGAGTTGAAGGTCGCCGGTGAGCGACTCGTAGGTGTCGCCGATCCAGGCGATGGCGTTGATATAGACGACGTCGAGGTTCGGCAGTTCGCGCTGGAGCCGGTCCTCGACGCGCAAGGGAACGCCCATCGCCTCGAAGGCTTCCCGCTGCCCCTCGTCGAAGATGTCGAGACGGTGGTTGATGACAACGACCTCCTTGAGCATCGAGGGGAACTTCGAGAGCAAGGTGAGCAGGCTGCGAACGGTCCGCATGCGGTTGGGCGTGCCGATGACTCCCAAGCGGATCTTTTTGGGGTCGGGAAGATCCGGATCCAAAAGCTCGGGTCGCCACTTGAAGATCGCGTAGAGGTCGCTCAGCGCCTGGGTGGGGTGCTCGTCGGTGCCGTTCCCCGCGTTGATGACCGGGATGCGCAGCGTTTTCATGAGGTCGTACACCGCCTCCTCGCGGTTGTCCCGGAGCACCACGGCCTCGCCGTAGCTGCTGAACATCTCGCCCATGTCCTCCAGGCTTTCGCCCTTGGCGGAGCTGGTGGTGGCGGGATCGGTGATGGACATGATGTCGCCTCCCAGCCGGTGCCAGGCGCTCTCGAACGAGAGCCGGGTGCGGGTGCTGGGCTCGTTGAAGATCGTGATCAGGATCTTGCCCGCCAGCGGGCGATGGTGCAATGAGGCCATGGTCTCGTATTGCGCCGCGAGTCGGCACAATTGCAGGATGGCGGCGCGGTCGAACTGCCTCGCGCTGACGATATGCCGGTTGGCGAGGTCGAGCAGCGGGGCATTGTCCTCCTCGATCGCGGCGAGCAGGGCCCGGGGCGCCTCGCAGCCGCTGCGTCCGTCGGAAATGGGCACGTGGTCGCGGAGCCGGGGAGGGAGGTCATGGTTCACCATGTGGATCCTTTCTTGCGGTCGCGAAGGAAAAGCAGGAGGAGGAACACGGGAGTCGCCGCCGCGGCGGCGACCGAGGTCAGGATCAGGAACGAGAAGATCGCGGAGGGGATGGTCATGGGCTTCCTTTCGGCCCGTATTCCGGCCCCTCGTGTCGTTCATCCAGCGCGTCCCAATCGAAGGCGCGAGGTCGCAGGAGCGTCCCGACGAGGGTAAGGGTCATCGAGACCGCCGCGCCCACGAGCGCGGCGACATAGAACCCGATGGCGAAGTAGGCCCAAAGCCCGGCCGCGCTGCCCAGCACCATCGCCCACGTCACCGCTCCCGGGTTCACGCGTCGCCAATACAATCCCGCCGCGACCGGCCAGATCGTGCTGGCGACGAAGGCGCCGGTGAGGTGCAGCATGGCCGCCAGGTTCGTCAGGCGCGGCAGGCAGGCCAGCCAGGTGACCGCGCCCAGCGCCACGATGGCGACCTTCGCGGCGCGGCGGAGGGACGCGTCGCTTGCGCGCGGCCGGAAGTGCCGCTTGTACCCGTCCTGCACGATCAGGTCGCTGGTCGCGGCGAGCAACGAGTCGAGGCTCGAGGCCAGCGCGGAGAACACGACGACGAACACCAGCACCGCACCCGCCGCGCCGAGCAGCTTCGCCGCCATGATCGGCCCCACCATGTCGGGCGCCGGCACGTTCACGCCCAGCACCGGCGCGCCCAGCGCCAGAAAGCCCGCTGCTATGGGGATGGGCGCCCAGATGAGTCCTGCGAGGAGGAAGGCCTTGAACCCCACGCCCTTGCCGAAGGCGAACGCGCGGCTCCACCATACGTTGGAGTGGAAGATCTCGCCCACGCCGAACAGGAGGTTGTTGAACAGGAACATCAGCGA
>CBFGVC010000110.1:0-6860 GCA_965652255.1 uncultured Fibrobacteria bacterium
TGAGGGCCTCGCGGGCCACTTCGGTGCCGACGCCGTCGCCCGGGATGTTCGCGATATCATAGTGCTTCATGGGGACGGTACTCCTGGAGAAGGGCGGGACGGGACGTCCGGGCCAAGTGGGCTGCAATATTTAGCAATTCAGCCGTTTCGACGGAACGCCGCAAGCGGACGGATGCGAGCAAAGGCCCTGAAAACAAGGTCGAAACGGGTGTCGGGCTGGTATTTTTCGGAAGCCCGCCGCGCGCGAATCGCTATTTGATCGCGACGTCGGGAATTCCCGAAAGGGCCGCGACGACCCGGGCATGCGCGGCGGCCACCTCGTCGTCGGTAAGGGCCCGCTCGGGATGGCGGTAGGTGAAGGTGTAGTGCAGGGCCTTGCGGCCTTCCTCGATTCCCTTCCCGTCGTAAACGCTGTTGAGGCGCGCGCCGCGCAGGTTGGGAACGTCCTTCGGCACGCTGGCCACGACATCGGCATGATGCGCCGACTTGCGCACGACGAGGTTCACGTCGCGGGTGGAGGCGGGGTGCGTATCATAAGCCGTGAACTTCAAGTCGCGGCGCGGCGCGGCGAGCAGCGCCTCCAGCGAGAGTTCGGCGACCACGACGGGAAGCTTGAGGCCGTATGCCGCCTGCGCGGCGGGATGCAGGGAACCCAGCGCGCCGAGCGCGGCGCCCGTCTCCGCATTCCGCAACGTCGCGGATTCCACCGGGTGCAGGAATCCCACGGAAGATCCCGCCTCCCAGCGCGCGCGCGCGCGCAGCCGGTCGAGCAGGTTCGAGACGATCCCCTTGATCCGCCAGAAGTCCACGGCCTGGGCTCCGCCGGAGAAGCCATGGCCCAGCGGGTTGTCCCGCCACTGCCCCATCAACGCGATGCCCAGCACCGGCTCCTCGCGCACGCCGGGATCGCGCTCGCCCTCCTTGGACCGCGCGAAGAACGCGCGCCCCAGCTCGAAAAGGCGGACGTCCGGTTCCTGCGTGTTCTGGTTGCGCTCGAGCGACTGCAGCAGCGCGGGGATGGGCGTGGTGGGCAACAGCTCCCACTCCTCGGAGAGGGGATTGCGCAGGGGGACCACGGCGTTTCGGGGATCCTCCGCCGACAAACCGAGCCCGGCGAGGGAACGCCGCGACATGAAACGCAGTGACAGCGCCTCGGAAAGCCCGAGGTCGCGCAGGCAATGGCGGATCGCGCGCGCCTGCTCCTCGCCCGCCGGAAGCGCGACGGGCTTCAGGGGAAAGCTTGGCAGCACGGCGGGAATCTCGTTGTAGTCGTGACGCCGCGCGATCTCCTCGATGAGGTCGGCCTCGCGCTCGAGGTCCACCCGGAAGCCCGGAATCTCGAAGCGCACCGCGCTGCCTTGCGCGCTGCGGTCCACCGCGCGGATGCCCAGGGGCGCGAGCAGCCCCTCGGCCGTCTCGGCATCCATGGGGATGCCGAGCACGCGCGCGGCCCGCACGGGCCGCAGCGCGACCTCCCGAGGCTTGAGGGGGTGCGAGGGCGCGGCGAAGTCGAGACGGCCCTTCGCGACGACGCCTCCGCAGGTCTCGGCGATCAGCGCGGCGAGGTAATCGGACACGCGCGCCGTGACCAGCGGATCGACTCCGCGCTCGAAGCGCTGCGAGGAATCGCTCGTGAGCCCGTGCCGGCGCGACTGCGCGCGCACCGCGCGCGGCTCGAACCAGGCGACCTCGAGGAAGACATCCTGCGTGCCCTCGCTCACGCCGCTGTCCTCGCCGCCCATCACCCCGGCGAGCGCTTGGGGCTTCTTCGCATCGGCGACGACGAGGTCGCGCGCGTCGAGCGCGCGCTCCTCCCCGTCGAGGGTCTTCAGCGATTCCCCCGGGGAGGCCCGGCGGACGACAACGGAACCCCCCTGCAGCTTCGCCAGGTCGAACGCATGCGACGGCTGGCCCCACTCCATCAGGACGAAGTTCGTGAGATCCACCACGTTGTTGATGCTTTTCTTGCCCACAGAGGCCAGAGCGCGCGCGAGCCAGTCGGGGCTGGGGCCGACCTTCACGCCGGTGATGACGCGTCCGACGTAACGGGGGCAACCCGCGGCGTCCTCGACCTTCAGCGAGGCGAGCGAGGCGACGTCGGGGCCTTCTTCGCGAAGACGGGCCTCCGGCAAGCGCAACGGGACACCGAAGCGTGCGGCCAGCTCGCGCGCGACGCCGATGTGCCCGAGCGCGTCGGGCCGGTTGGGCGTGACGCTGATCTCGAAGGCGGTGTCGCACAGGCCGGGGATGTCCTGGAGCGCCGTGCCGGGAACGGAATCGGGGGGCAACACGAGGATGCCGTCGTGGCTTTCGCCGAGGCCCAGTTCATCCTCGGCGCAGATCATGCCGAAGGATTCCTGCCCGCGCAGCTTGGCCTTCTTGATCTTGAAGTCTCCGGGCAGCACCGCGCCCACGCGGGCGAACAGCACCTTTTGGCCCGCGGCCACGTTGGGCGCGCCGCACACGACCGGAACCGTCTCGACGCCGTCGAACACGGTGCACACCGACAGCTTGTCGGCCTCGGGATGCTTCGCGCAGGTCTTGACCTCGCCCACGCCCACGCCGGTCACTCCCGCGCCGCGCGCGGTGACGCCTTCGACCTCGAGGCCGACGGCGGTGAGCGCGGCGGAGATCCCGGCCGGATCGGTCGGAAGGTCGGCGTAGCGGCGGAGCCACTGGAGACTCACTAACATCTGATTCCTTACTGAATCGTCACAGCATCACAACATCACAACAATAAAACGCGTCCCTCATCGAAGCCAAAAGCTTTCAGACGGCGCAGCACGCCAGGAGGCCCTTTGTGTTCTATTGCTGTGATGTTGTGATGCCGTGACGACCTTTCGTTAAAACTGCCTCAAGAACCCTATCTCGTTCCGCGTCAACAGCCCGATGTTGGGTATCCCGTATTTCAACAGCGCGATGCGGTCGATGCCGAAGCCGAAGGCGAAACCCGTCCACGCTTCCGGATCCCAGCCGACCTTCTCGAAGACCGCCGGATCGACGCTGCCGCAGCCGCCCACCTCGATCCAGCCCGTCTGCTTGCACAGGCGGCAGCCGGCGCCCCCGCACAGCGAGCAGGAGACATCCACCTCGGCGGAGGGTTCGGTGAAGGGGAAGTAGCTGGGCCGCACGCGGATGCGGGTGCCCTTGCCGAAGACATGCTCCGCCCACAGGAGCATCACGCCCTTGAGGTGCGAGAACGAAACGTTCTCGTCCACCACCAGGCACTCGACCTGCTGGAACATCGGAGCATGGGAAGCATCGTTGTCGACGCGGTACACGCAGCCCGGCGCGAGCATGCGCACGGGGCCGGGCGCGCGGCCCAGCATGTAGTGCGCCTGCACGTTGGAGGTGTGAGTCCTCAGCACCACGCCCTCGTCCACGTAGAACGTGTCGTGCATGTCGCGCGCCGGGTGCTCGGGGGGGATGTTGAGCGCCTCGAAGTTGTACCACTCGTGGTCCACCTCGCGCGCCTCGGCGAGCTCGAAGCCCATGCCGCGGAAGAAGTCGATGGTGTCCTCGCGCACGATCGTGAGCGGGTGCAGGTGGCCCATTTCCGCGCCGAGGCCGGGGAGCGTGGGGTCGACGGTGCTGGAGGCGAGCTTGGCCTGGATGTCCAAACGCTCGATTTTATGATCGAGTTCCTCGAATTTCTGCTCAGCCAAGTCGCGGAGTCGATTCACTTCTTTGCCAAAAGCGGCCCGTTCAGCAGGGGGCAGGGAGCCCATTTCTCTCAATAGAGTCGATATGGATCCTTTTTTGCCTGTGTATGCATTCTTTGCTTGCTCCCTGCGACGCCTTATTTCCTCAACCTTGCTAATGGAAACCAGCCACTCGTCTACAAGGTCGGGATCACGGGAAATTTTGATCAAGTGGTCGGCCTGAGCCTCCAGTTCTTGAAGGCGTAGACACAACTCCTGCTCAAGTTCTGCGATGTTATTCATAAATAACCTGAAGCCAACTTAGAAATTGAACCGCGTTAACTTTCGACTCCACGTCATTCCCGCGCAGGCGGGAAACCAGACAGCAACGAAAACTGCAACGACTTTTTCGAAATCATCGGCCCCTGACTGGGCCCCCGCCTTCGCGGGGGTGACGGAACATCCTGCCGAAAACAAAAAAGCGTCCTTTCAGACGCTTTTCAACCGACTTTGCAGTCGGCCGCCGATAGCTCCGGTCATCGAGTGTTCGCCTTTGGCGAACGTATCGAGATGACCGGGAAGCCTTACTTGGCCTTCGCCGCGCCCGAGGCCTCGACCACCTTCGCGAAGGTGCCCGAGTCGGAGAGGGCGAGGTCGGCGAGGATCTTGCGATCGATCACGATCCCGGCCTTCTTGAGCGCCGCGATGAGCTTGGAGTAGCTCACGCCCAGCTCGCGGGCGGCCGCGTTGATGCGGACGGTCCAGACCGAGCGGAAGGCGGCCTTCTTGTCCTTGCGGTGCGCGTAGGAATACTGGCCGGCGTGATCGACGGCTTCCTTCGCCAGCTTGAGGTTCGACTTGCGGCGGCCGTAGTAACCCTTGGCCTGCTTGAGGATTTTTTTGCGGCGCGCGCGGGACGGGACGCTGGATTTGGCTCTGGGCATGGTCTCTCTTCCTTAGGTCTTTGGGCTGTTCCGGTCGTCGCTCAGGCGATGCGGAGCAAGCGCTTCATCTTCTGTTCCATGGCCGGGCCCACGTAGTGGGAACCGCCCAGGCGATTGCGGCGCTCGGGGGACAGCTTGGCGTTGATGTGGTTCTTGCCCGAGGCCTTGTACTTGACCTTGCCATTGGCGGTCACCTTGAAGCGCTTCTTGGCGCCGCTGTGGGTCTTCATCTTGGGCATGACGTCTTCCTCGTTCTCTGTTTCGACTTCAGCCCGCCGCCGCCGGGGTTTGGGCGGAA
The DNA here is from genome assembly GCA_965652255.1 of uncultured Fibrobacteria bacterium. GTDB lineage: Bacteria > Fibrobacterota > Fibrobacteria > UBA11236 > UBA11236 > UBA11236. The sequence goes on from CBFGVC010000110.1 coordinate 4,884, forward strand.
GAAGGCTGGGCCGCCGCCGTAGCCGGGGCAGCCGGTTTCTTGGGCTTCGCCACCGTCTTCACCGGAGCGAAGATCATGGTGACGTTCCGTCCTTCCTGGACGGAGTTGGTCTCGACCGTTCCCACGCCTTCCAGATCGTCGGTCATCTTCTTGAGCCAACGGGATCCGTACTCGATGTGGGCCATTTCACGGCCGCGGAACACCACCGTCGCCTTCACCTTGTAGCCCTTTTCGAGGAACTCCTTGGCCTGGACGAGGCGGTAATTGTAGTCATTTTCGCCCGTTTTGGGGTGAAACTTCAACTCTTTGATCTTGATGACGTGCTGCTTGGCCTTCGAAATCTTGTTTTTCTTCTGGATTTCGAACTTGTACTTGCCGAAATCCATGATTCGGCAGACCGGCGGGGCGGCGGTGGGAGACACTTCGACGAGATCCAGACCCCTCTCCCGCGCTTTTTCGAGGGCCTGATGGACGGGGATGACTCCCAACTGGGATCCGTCGGCGTCGATGACGCGGATCTCGGGAACACGGATGTACTCGTTGATGCGGATCGTTTCCTTGGGCGGAACGAAGAATGAGCGTCTCGGTCTTTGCAATCGCGTCCTTTCCTGTGGGGCGTGCTTGTTCAGCCCCGGGCAACTTCCGCGTTCGAGGACCCGGAGGATTCCCCCCGGCCCCGGCGCGAAGCTTCAAATTTAAACTTTTCCAAAACGGCGTCCAAAGCGAAGCTTCCCAGGTCCCCGACCTTGCGCTGGCGCACCGAAACCGTGCCCGCTTCCACCTCTTTTTCGCCCACGATGAAGAGATAGGGCACCTTGTCCTTTTCCCCTTCGCGGATCTTGAAGCCGATCTTCTCGTTGCGGACATCGGTCTCGACCGAGAACCCCGCGTCGCGCACCTTGACCTCGATCTCGCGACAGGCATCGAGGAATTTCTCCGAAACGGGCAAAATCCGCACCTGCTGGGGGTTGATCCAGAAAGGCAGATCGCCCGCGAAATGCTCGATCAGGATGCCGATGAAGCGCTCCAGCGACCCGAAAATGGCCCGGTGGAGCATTACGGGATGGTGGCGACCCGAATCGGATCCCACGTATTCGGCCCCCAAAAGGCCCGGCAGGTTGAAATCCACCTGGATGGTGCCGCACTGCCAGTGGCGGCCCAGGCTGTCGCGCAGCGTGAACTCGAGCTTTGGGCCGTAGAAGGCGCCGTCGCCGGGGTTCATCTCGTAGGCGATGCCGGCCTTCGCGCAAGCCTCGCGCAGCGCGGCTTCGGCCTTGTCCCACGACGCGTCGTCGCCCACGCGCTGGGGCGGCCGGTCGGCCAGCTTCACGATGATGTCGGTGAAGCCGAAGTCGGCATACACGTCCCACAGCATGCGGCAGAAGGCGGCGACCTCGTCGGCCACCTGGTCCTCGGTGCAGAAGATGTGCGCATCGTCCTGCGTGAAGCCGCGCACGCGCATCAGGCCGTGCATCGTTCCCGCCAGCTCGTTGCGGTGGCACTTACCGAACTCCGCCACGCGCAGCGGCAGGTCGCGGAAGCTCTTGAGGCCCTGCTTGAAGATCTCGACGTGGCAAGGGCAGTTCATCGGCTTGATGACGTATTTGCGGCTCTCGCTCTCGGTCAGGAACATGTTGGCCGAGTAGTTGGTCACGTGGCCCGACTTGGTGTAGAGGCCGATGTCCACCACTTCGGGCGTGCGCACCTCGCGGTAGCCGTTGCGATCGAGCTTGTGCCGCAGGTAGTCGACGAGGTTCGAGTACAGCTTCCAGCCGCGGGCATGCCAGAAGATCATGCCCGGCGAGTTCTCGTCCATGTGGAAGTAGTCGAGCTCGCGGCCCAGGCGGCGATGGTCGCGGCGCTTCGCCTCCTCCAGCTGGAAGAGATGCGCCTCCAGCTCTTCCTTCGTGCGGAAGGCCGTGGCGTACACGCGCTGCAGCATGGGGCGCTTCACGTCGCCGCGCCAGTAGGCGCCGG
>CBFGVC010000111.1:0-6859 GCA_965652255.1 uncultured Fibrobacteria bacterium
CGACGACGCATCGCCCCCGACGTACCTCCCCGGATCCGCATCGAACTTTTTCTTGCAGCCCAGGCTGCAGAAGTGCCAGATCTTGCCGTCGTGCTCCGACGCGCCCGCGGCCGTATCCGGATCGACGGTCATCCCGCAGACGGGATCCTTAATGTCCGGAACCGCATTCCTTGCGTCGGGTGTGGACGAAGCTTCGCTTACGGTTCCGCCCCCCGACGAAGCGTCGCCGCCGACGTAACGCCCCGGATCTCCCTTGAATTTCGCCAGGCAATGCCCGCAGCAGAAATGCCAGGTTTTTCCGGCGTGTTGGAATGCAACCGAGCGGGCCGGGTCGACGTTCATCCCGCAGACGGGATCGCGGACGAGGACGGAATCCATTCCTCGAAAAGTAGAACCGGAAGAAAAGGCCGAATCCCGGCAGGAAAACGGAAAAGAAAAGGCCCCCGTTGCCGGGGGCCCTTCCTGCGGGGTCGCCTTGCGCCCTTACGGGGCGAAGGACACCTTTTGCGACATCGAGCGAAGCACTTCGCCGTTCGCGCCGCGCAGCGAGACGGTGACGGCGTAAAGGCCAGCCGCGGCCTGCTGGCCGGATCCCGAAATCCCGTTCCAGGCGAGGACGCTCTCGGAGGCGCCCGTGGAGACCGAACGGCTCCACACGGTGCGGCCCTTCATGTCGGTGATGGACACCACGGCCGCGCCTCCGACGTGAGCGGGCAGGCGGAAGCCGAGGCCGCCGGCCATCGGGATGACGGAGAAGCCTTGGCTCGATCCCGTCGCGGATCCGTGGATGGAGGTGATGGTCGCGTCGCTGACGGCGTTCGCGTCGGGCTTTTGCGTCTCGTAGCTCAGCTTGATCCATGCGTCGGAGCGGCGAACCTTGGAGACGGTGATCTCATCGAGGGATCCCCGCATGAAGCGGTTGTTCGCGTTCGCGTTCGAGCGGAGACGGCCGATGAAAACGATGCCGCTCGCCCCGATGCTGGCGCCGTTCGACTGGCTGGCCGTGATGCCGGGCACGGCGGGATCGCCGTTGACGTTCAGGGTGAGTTTTTCGGCCGACAGGGCGTCATCGGGAACGGCATCGGTCGAGGACTCGTAACGTCCCGCGAGGTAGGTCCACTGGCCCACGTTGCAGGCGTAATCCGCCTTGAACTCGTTGCCCGCCGTCGCCGACTGGAAGGCCGGAAGGTTGGGGTTCAACGTCTGCCGCCACTCCCCGTTCTCGGAGGTCTGAAGGGCCCAGGCGCGCGTGCCCTCGACGTTGTTGTTGTCGTACTGGGAAATCACGGTGATGCGCGCGCCGGAGGCGCAGACGGCGGGGTTGGCCCAGGCCGTGATGGTGAACGGACCCCTCGCGGTGTTGAGGTTGAGCGCGTTGACGGCGGAATCCCGGATGGAAAAGAACGCGCCGTTCGTGTTGGAGTTGTCCTCGGCGCCGCCGAAGGTCTTGCCGTTGCCGATCATCGCCACGTTGGTCGGCGCCGTGCCGGTCCCCTGCAACCCGAGCTTTCCGGTGTTGCCGTTGCCGGTGGCGTCGGCGATGGTGGCTCCGGCCGCGCTCGTGGTCTCGTTCATGTGCCATACGGCCACGAAGCCGTTGGCGGTGTCGAACACCGCGCTGCCCTTCGAGCTGTCGGCGGCGGCGGCGTTGCCCCAGTGCAGGCGGAAAAGCTGGTTGTTGGTGGAGGCGTACACCGTGTCCATCAGCACCCAGATGGCGGCGTTCTTGCCGGCGCTGTCCCACGTCTCGATCTGGTGCGGCAGCCGGACGGCGTCGCCCGCCTTGGTGAAGCGGATGTCGGCGCCGTTGCCCTTCGCCTGGGCGAAGCCGTCGTTGAAGTTCGTGCTGTTCAGGCGGACCAGCAGCGGGAACTTGGTCACGTTGGCCGCGACGTTCGCCCGGGTGGCGCCCGTATGGACATACAGGTTCTTGTGCTGGCTCCAGTTGGTGGCGTAGTTTTCCTGCGCCGCGGCTCCCGCCGCGAGCGCCAGCGCGCCGATGAGGGCGAATCGAAGGTTCATGTTTCTCTCCCCGTGGACATTCATTGTGATTGAGGAAAAGCCGCTCCGTTGCCCGGAGCCCGGTTTTTCGGAACGCAATTTAACCTTCGAATTTTCAAAATCGTCATAGTTTTTCGATCAAAAATTGTGATAAAAATCATCGGGAATCCGCCCTAAATACCATCTCGCCGGGATTGGACCCCCAGGCGACGCGCACCTCGGGCATTGGGTACATTATCGGGGCTGGAAAGGGAATCCGTGGGCCGATCCGAAAATCACGTTTCCCCGCAGCCCGCGAAACAGGGCGTGTGGGTCAATCTTTTGCTGGCGGCGGCCAGCCTGGCGCTCTTTTTCGCGCTGTCCGAGGGGGCCTTGAAGCTGGCGGGCGTCAAGCCCCTGGCCCTCACGGAGGATCCCTATGTCGGATTCGCCTCGGGCCAGCCGCTTTTCGTCAAGCGACGCGGTCCCGACGGATCGGCCGTGTTCGAGACCAATCCCGTCAAGCTGTCGCATTTCAACTTTCAATCCTTCCCCGCGGAGAAGGCCCCCGGCACCTTCCGCATCTTCACCTTGGGAGGCTCGACCACCTACGGACATCCCTGGCGGGACTCTACCTCGTTCGGGGGGTGGCTGCGCGAATACCTGGCCGAGGTCGATCCGTCCCGCCGCTACGAGGTGATCAACGCCGGCGGGATCAGCTATGCCAGTTATCGCGCCGCGCGCCTCGCCGAGGAATTGCTCGACCACGAACCCGACTTGTTCGTGGTTTACGCCGGGCACAACGAGTTCCTGGAAGAGCGCACCTACCGTGCCGCGCGCGGCGTGCCCGCCTGGATCCGGAACCTTTCGGGAACGCTCGACCACACCCGGACATACTCCGCGCTCCGCCGCGCGATCGCCCGGATCGCGCCCGACGCGAGCGCGGAAGGCGCCGGCGATGGCGGTGATCGGCTCGCCGCCGAGGTGGACGACGTGCTCGGACGCACCATCGGGCCGAGCTCATACCAACGCGACGATGCGCTCCGCGAGAACGTCCTCAGGCACTACGAGGCCTCGCAAAAGCGCATCGGCCGACTGGCGGCTTCGAGCGGCGCCGCCGTCATCTACGTGACCACGCCATCCAACGAGAAGGACTGCTCGCCCTTCAAAAGCGAGCCCACGCCGGGGCTCGGGCCGGAAGCGGCGGCGCGGGTCGCGGCGCTGCTTCGCAGGGCCGAATCCCCGTCCGTGAGCCACGCCGAGGCCGCGCGCCTGCTCGACTCCGCCGCGCGCCTCGACCCCCGCAACGCCGGGGTGCTGTACGCGGCGGGAAAGGCCGCCTTGGCCGCGGGCGATGACGACCGCGGGCTCGACCTCTTGCGCGCGGCCATCGACGAGGACGTGTGTCCCTTGCGGGCGCTCACTCCCATGCGCGCCATCGTGGCGCGCGCGGCGCGCGAGACCGGCGGGAGGCTCGTGGACTTCGAGGACACCCTGCGCCGCGCGGTGAGCGCTCGCGAGGGGCGCGGCGCCTTGGGAGAGCCGGACTTCACCGACCATGTCCACCTCACCATCGCGAACTACGGCCTGATCGCGCGGGGCGTCCTCGACGAGATGCGACGCATGGGCCTCGTTTCCGTCGCGGCGGACCCGGAAGTTCGGGCAATGGCCGAGGCACGGGCGGAGGCCCGGGTGATGGCCCGCCTGACTCCGGCCGAGGAGGGATTGGGCTACCACAACGTGGCCAAGGTGATGAATTGGGCGGGCAAGACCGCCGACGCCTCGCGCGCCGCGTTGCGAGGGCTGGCCTTGGACAGCACGAGCCCGGAAGCCGTGCCCAGCTCGCTGTTCATCGGGGCGGAGCTGGAGAGGGGCGGAAAGTCAGCCGAGGCGTTGCATCACTACCTGCGCGCCCTTCGAATCGACCCCAACAATGCCGACACGCGCCGCCTGCTCGGGGGCGCGTACTTGCGGCTGGGACGACCCGCCGACTCCGAGCGGGAATTCATCGAGGCGTGGCGACTGGGCGACCGCGACCCCGCCGTGGCCGCGACCGTGGGGAACCTGAGGCTCGAGCGGGGCGCGGCCCGCGAGGCCGTGGGGCCGCTTCGCGACGCCGTGGCCGCCGATCCCGGGAATCCGCGCTACCGGGCCCTGCTTGAGCGGGCGCACCGCGAATCCGGGATGTAGGGGCGGGCGGCATGGCATGAAAAAGGCCCCGGAAACCGGAGCCTTTTTTTCGCGGCGAGGAAGCGCTCAGCGCGAAAGCGGAAGCTTGCGTTCGAGGCGCTGGATGACGTTGCGTTCGGAGTCCACGATCGACATGCGCACGAGATAGATTCCCGAGCCCACGGCGCGGCCTCCGGCCGAGCGTCCGTTCCAGGCCACCCGGTTCTCGCCGGCCGTCGTCTCGACCGAGCGGCTCCACACTTCGCGTCCCTGCATGTCGAGGATCGCGATGCGCGCGGTCGCGGCCTTGTCGCTGCGGATGCGGAACAGCACGCCTTCGCCCATGGCCTTGAACGAAAGTGCGCGGCTCGCGGGATCCACCGCCGCCTTGACGCTCACCGGATCCTGCTCCACGAGCATTTGCTCCGCGGAACGCGTGACGAAGGTTTGCGCGGCCTTCTGGTTCTCGTACTCCAGCTTGATCCAGGGGGCCGGGCGCGGAATGCGCGAGACGCGCACCTCGTCCACCATTCCCACGATGTTCCGGTCGCCCCAGGGCGAGCGCCCGATATGGTTCTGTGGGCGAGTCGTAGTGGCGTCCATGGGCAGGTTGGCGAGCTGCTCCGCGCCCAAGGCTCCGTTGAAATACAGCTTGTTGAGATCCGGGCCGGTCAGGGTCCAGACGAGGTAACCCCACTGGTCGTACGTCTGGGCTCCATCGACATCGATGTGGCCGCCGGTGGAGGTTCCGGCATAGTACTCGGCCGTGAAGTTCATCCCGTCTCCTCGCCGCCCCATCCAGATGTTGTTGTTGGCCTGCCCGTTGCTGAAGCTGATGTACTGCATCCAGCCGCTGTAAGCGGGATCTTCCGTCGGCTTCATCCACATCGAGATCGTGAACCCTCCCGAAAAGTCGCGCGCGCCCGTGGCGCCGAGGTTCAGGTGGTCGCCGTTGGCCTTGGCGGTGTTCCCGGTGCCGGTCGAGCCGCGCAGGGTATCGGCCAGGCCGATGATGCCCGCGTGACGTTTCCAGCCGGAGGCGAGATTGGCGGTATTGCCCGAGGGCACCGCCGGTTCACCGCCCGGCACCGAGTTGGCGCGAGCGACCGTGGAGGTGTCCCCTCCCATGTGCCAAACGGCGATGTAGCCGTTGGCCGTGTCGAACACCGCTCCCGGACGCGAGCTGTCGGCCGCGGTCGGGTTGCCCCAATGCATGCGCAGGCGGCTGCCGCGGGAGTGAGGATGAATGGTGTCCATCAGGACCCAGATGGCCGCCCGGCGGCCCGTCGAGTCCCAATGGTCGATGGAGTGGTGAAGGCGCGTCGTGTTGTCGAGCTTGGTGAAGCGGATGTCGGCGCCGTTTCCACGGCTTTGCGCGAAAACGGTCGAGTCGGCCGCAGCGAGGCGCACCAGCATCGGGAATTGTCGGAGGGTGGTGTCGATGGCGACGCCGTTGTTGGCGGGAACCGCGCTGGTGTTCAGGTTCAGGTAGCTGTGTCCGCTCCAGTTGGCGGTGTAGTTCTCCTGGCCGAAGGCCAAACCCGCGGCCAATAACAATGCAGGCAGACCCGATGAAACGATGTGTTTGCGCATGGTCTCTCCTTGGTTTTGAAACGATCGTCCGGGGCGGGCGCCCCGAACCTCTTCCATATATCTAGCGCGGGTTAGGTCGGGAAAGGCGCTTTTTTTTGCTACGGAGTGCAACTATTCCCCCATGGTTCCACCCCCGAAAACGGGGGGGCACCCTTCGGGGGCTCCCGGCTGCCCGGAAACCGGGGGCTAGGGCTCGAGCAGCACGTTGTCGATCAGGCGGGTCGCCCCATAATAAACCGCCACGGCCAGAACGACGGGCGCCCCGACGGTCGGAACCGGCGCGAGGCGCGCCTGCGAGACGACCTCCACGTAATCGATGCGCGTCGGTCGGGACGCTTCGATCGTTTTTCGTGTCACGGTTTTCAGGGCCTCCGCGTCGCGTTCCCCGCCGGCGAAGGCCTCGCGCGCCGCCGTGAGCCCCCGGTGTATCGCGCTCGCGCGCTCGCGCTCGTCCTCCGACAGGTACGCGTTGCGCGACGAAAGGGCCAATCCCGAAGGTTCCCGGACGGTCTCGGACAAGATCATTTCCACCCCCAGCCCCAGGTCCTCCGCCATTCGCTTGAGGATCAAGGCCTGCTGGATGTCCTTCTTCCCGAACCACGCCCGGTGAGGCTTCACGAGGTTGAAGAGCTTCAGCACCACCGTGCACACGCCGCGGAAGTGCCCCGGCCGCGCCGCGCCGCAGAGATATTCGCCGAGCCCCTTCACGTCCACGAAGGTGGAATGGTCCTCACCATAGAATTCCGCCGCCTCGGGAGCGAAGATCGCGTCCACTCCCGCGGCTTCGCAAAGCGCCGCGTCCTTTTCGAAGGGGCGCGGGTAGCGCGCCAGGTCCTCGCTCGGCCCGAACTGCAGCGGGTTCACGAAGATCGAGACCGCCACGACGTCGCTCGCGGCCCGGCATTCCTCCACCAGCCTCATGTGCCCGGCGTGCAGCGCGCCCATGGTGGGGACGAAGCCGACGGATGCCGAAGGCGGCAGCGAGGCGCGCCACGCGCGGAGTTCGTCGAGGGAGCGGAGGATTTGCATGGCGTAGCGAACAAGAATGGAACAATGCAACAATAGAACAATGAAGCAATCGAGGAAGGGCTCGGGAACCGATCGCCCCACGGCCCAT
>CBFGVC010000112.1:0-6811 GCA_965652255.1 uncultured Fibrobacteria bacterium
TGGGATTCACGCGGTCGAGCGAGAACTTTTCGATGAGGACTTCGCGCTCCATGAACTCGAGGTCGTCCCCCGGGCTCCAGCCGAGCAGCGAGAGGAAGTTCACCATCGCCTCCGGAAGATACCCGAGATCGCGGTAGTCGCCAACGGAAGCCGCCCCCTTGCGCTTGCTGAGCTTGCCGCCTCCTTCCGCCAAGATCACCGGCAGGTGGCAGAACACCGGCGGCTCGTAGCCGAGCGCGCGGTAGATGAGGACGTGGCGCGGGGTGCTGGGTATCCATTCGTCGCCGCGCAGCACGTGCGTGATGCGCATGTCGTGGTCGTCCACCACGTTGGCGAGGTGATAGGTGGGGAAGCCGTCGCCCTTGAGCAGCACCATGTCGTCGAGCACGCGGTTCTGGTAGCTGATGGGCCCGCGAATGAGGTCGGTGAAGGCCGTCTCGCCGTGAAAGGGCGCCTTGAGGCGCACCACGTGCTTCTCCCCCGCCGCCACGCGCTGCGCGGCGACATCGACCGGCAGGTTGCGGCAGCGACGGTCGTAACCGGCCGGCAGGTTGTTGGCCTTCTGCTGCTCGCGCAGTTCCTCGAGCCTCTCGGAGGTGCAAAAGCAGGGATAGGCGTTGCCCTCGGCCACCATGCGGTCGGCCGCGGCCTTGTACAGCGGCAGCCGCTGCGACTGGAAGTAAGGCTCGTGGGGGCCGCCCTTCTCGGGGCCCTCGTCCCAGTCGAGGCCCAGCCACTTGAGGTCGGCGATAAGGTCCACCAAGGCGTTCGCGTCGTAGCGGCTCTGGTCGGTGTCCTCGATGCGCAAAAGGAAGTCGCCGCCCGCGCTCTTGGCCATGTGCCGGGCGAACAGCCAATTGAAGATGGCCGTGCGGGCCCCGCCCACGTGCAGATAGCCGGTGGGGCTGGGAGCGAAACGAACGCGGACGCGGAATGATGTCATGGTGGGGGCCTGCTTCGGGGTTTTCCCTGCGCTCGGGGTTCTCCGTCAGCGAATCCCCCGGGATTCCGCGGAGAGGAAGGGATTCGAACCCTTGGTAAGATCGTTACAATCCTACAACGGTTTAGCAAACCGCCGCCTTCGACCAGCTCGGCCACCTCTCCTGAGCCGTCGGAGGTCCGATTCGGCCGCGGAATCACCGGCGGAGGGATCCGCCCGTGAGGGGAGGAATAGTAGCAACGGAAGCTATCTTTCACGCTCCAAAAAACGAAGAACGGCCGCATGAACGATCCAATGACCGAAGACGGAAGCCCCACCCCCCCCACGCCTTACTCCGGCGACGCCTCGATCCGCATCATCGAGCCCCAGCCCCCGCTTCCCGACCTTTCCCTCGACAAGCTCTCCCCCGCCCTGCGCGAGGTCGTGGAGAAAAACGGCTGGAAGGACCTGATGCTGGTCCAGAAAAAGGCCGCCCCCTACATCCTCAACGCCCAGGACATCATCGTCCAGTCGAAGACCGGATCCGGAAAGACCGGAGCTTTCCTCCTCCCCCTCCTGGAGGTCATCGAAAAGAACCACCCCCACCCGCAGCTCCTCATCATGACGCCCACGCGCGAGTTGGCGCTGCAGGTGCACGAGGAAGCCCGCAAGTTCGGGGAACCGCTGGGAATCCGATCGGTCGCCGTGTACGGCGGGGTGGCCTACGGCCCGCAACTCGACGCCTTCAAGGCCGGGGTCCACATCGTGGTCGGCACGCCGGGCCGCCTGCTCGACCACATCATGAACGGCAACCTGAGCCTCAAGTCAGTCCGCGACCTCGTCATGGACGAGGCCGACGAGATGCTGGGCATGGGGTTCTACCCCGACATGAAGCGCATCCAGTCGTATTTGCCCAAGGATCGCTGCACCTACATGTTCTCGGCCACCATGCCGGTGAACGTGAAGCGCCTGGCCAACGAGTTCATGCGCAAGCCGAAGTTCCTCAGCCTGTGTCCCACCGAGGTGTCGGTTTCGAGCATGGAGCACGTCTATTACGTCGTCGATCCGCACGACAAGGACAAGGCGCTCCTTCAGGTCATCGAGCTGGAGAACCCCGAGTCGGCCATCATCTTCTGCAACACGCGTCGCGACACCGGCTACGTGCACGAGTACCTGCGCGCGCGCGGCCTGCGCGTGGGCGCGATCTCGGGCGACGTCAGCCAGAAGGAACGCCAGCAGGTCATGCAGGACCTGAAAAGCGGCAAGATCCGCTTCCTGGTCGCCACCGACGTGGCCGCGCGCGGCATCGACATCAACGGCCTGAGCCACGTCTTCATGTACGACCACCCCGACGACTCCGAGGTGTACGTGCATCGCTCGGGCCGCACGGCCCGCGCCGGCAACTCGGGCCTGGCGATTTCCTTCGTGGGGCTGGTCGAGGAGATGGCGATCAAGAACACCGCGCAGAAGCACGGCATTCCCTTCGTCAAGCGCAGCCTGCCCACCAAGGAGCATCTCGAGGACGTGATCCGCGAGCGCGCCTCGGTGTACCTGGAGCAGGCCTATCGCGGCCTTCGGCAGACGGAGAAGACCGGCGCCGATCGCATGATCCCCCTGCTCGAGGACCTCATCAAGTCCGACGACGAGAAGAAGGTGCTGGGCATGCTCCTGCACCGGTTCTATTGGGAAACCTTCACGGGCAACGACGGGGCCGAACGCCCCGACGATGCGCCACGCGCGGCGGATCCCGACACGGCGGGACACGATACGGCGGGGTAGGGGCGAATAACATTCGCCCCTACAATCGACCCCGGATCCGTCATGCCCCCGTCCCGCCGCCCGGTCCTGATCCTCGCCGCGGCGCAGGCTTTGTTCCAGACCGGCGCGGTCATCGTGATGACCGTCGGCGCGCTGGCGGGCCTGCAGGCGGCCGCCTCGCCGCGCTGGGCCACCTTGCCCATCGCCACCATGTTCCTCGGGACGGCGCTCGCCACCTTTCCCGCCTCGCTGTGGATGGCCCGGGTCGGGCGGCGCGCGGGCTTTATCTGCGGCGCCCTGCTGGGCGTCGCCGCGGGCCTCGTGGCCGCCGCGGGCGTGCGCGCCTCATCGCTGCCGCTCCTCGCGGCCGGGACCTTCCTCTTCGGCACCTATCAGGGTTTCGCGCAGTTCTACCGCTTCGCCGCCGGCGAGGCCTCGGATCCGGCCTTTCGCCCGCGCGCCATCTCGCTGGTGCTGGCGGGAGGCGTGATCGCTGCCCTCATCGGACCGCTGCTCGTCCGGCTGGGAGGCCTGGCGATCGCGCCGGACTACCTCGGCGCCTTCCTGATCCTCTCCGCCTTGTCGCTGGTCGCCGCGGCCATCCTGCCGGGATTGCGCCTGTCCCGGCCCGAAACCCTTGCGGGAGCGGCGGCGAGCGCCCGCTCCCTGACCGAAATCCTTCGCCAGCCGACCTATCTCGTCGCGCTCTTCGGGGCCGCCACGGGAGGCGGCGTCATGATCCTCGCGATGACGGCCACGCCCTTGGCGATGTCGCACCACCACCACGGGCTCGACGCGACCGCAACCGTGATCCAGCTCCATGTCCTCGGGATGTTCCTCCCCTCCTTCTTCACGGGCGGGCTGATCGCCCGCTTCGGAGCGGTGCCCGTGATGTTCGCGGGCGTGCTGCTGCTCCTGGGGCACGTGCTCGCGACCCTGACCGGCCCCGGGTTCAATTCCTTCGCGGGCGCGCTCATCCTGCTCGGGGTGGGATGGAACTTCCTCTTCGTGGGCGGCTCGACGCTGTTGACGACCGCCTACGCTCCTTCCGAAAAGGCCAAGGCGCAGGCCTTCAACGACCTGACGATTTTCGCGGTGGCGCTGCTTTCCTCGCTCCTCGCCGGCGGGCTGCACGGAGCGTTGGGTTGGGAGCGCTTGAACCTTTTGCTGCTGCCGTGGCTTCTGTCGGCGGCCCTTGCGCTGGCCTGGTACGCCCGGCCCCGGGCCCGCGGGATTCCTAGCGGCCCATGAGCCTCAGCGCATTGGCGCGCTTGGCCCCGGCATCGGCGCAGCGCGCCGGGTCGGCCTCCAAGGCCTCCGCGTAGAGCTTTTCCGCCCGGACGTAATTCCCCTGCGAGTACTCGAAATCGCCCAGCCGAACCGATTCGCGACAATCGGGCTTGCACCCGGAGAGCGCGAGGAGGAGGCCGAAGGCAAGCGGGAGGACGAAGAGCGGGAAACGGAGCATGGTGCGACCAAGTTACGAATTACGAGTTACGAGTTACGAATAAAAACACCCAAGGGGGCGCTTCTTGAGCCGATCCCGAAAGGACTCCCTGCTCCCCCCGCTGTTTTCCTTGCTCGTAATTCGTAACTCGTAATTCGTAACTCGTAATTCGTAACTTTCCTCCCCCATGCCCATCAAGATCAAGTCCGACCGTGAGATCGAGCTGATCCGCGATTCGAGCCGGCTCGCGGCGGAAATCCTGATCCGCGCGGGCGAACGGGTGAAGCCCGGCATCACCACCGACGAGATCAACACCTTCGTCCACGACGCCACGATCAAGGCGGGAGCGATCCCCTCGCCGCTCAATTACCACGGCTTTCCGAAGTCGGTCTGCACCTCGGTCAACAACGTCGTCTGCCACGGCATTCCCGGCGATTACGTGCTGCAGGAAGGCGACATCATCAACATCGACGTGACCTGCCTCCTGAACGGATACCACGGCGACACCTCGCGCACCTTCGCGGTGGGAAACGTCTCCAAGGAGGCGAAGCAGCTGATGGAAGTGGCGGAGCGCGCCATGGACGACGGCATCGCCGCGGCCTTTCCCGGCGCGTGGTTCGGCGACATCGGCAGCGCGATCCAGGAGCTGGCGGACGAGTTCGGCTACGGCGTGGTGCGCGAATTTTGCGGCCACGGCATAGGCCGGGGGTTCCATGAGGAGCCGAATGTCTTGCACTACCGCTCTCGCGAGCGCGGCGAGCGCATCCGCGAGGGCATGGTGTTCACGGTGGAGCCGATGCTGAACGCGGGCAAGCCCGGCGTCTACGTCGACAAAAACGACGGCTGGACGGTGTACACCAAGGACGGTTCGCTGTCGGCGCAGTTCGAGCACACGATCGCCATGACGCGCAACGGGCCGGAAGTATTGACCCGGATCGATTAGCACGGGCGAGCCATGGCTCGCCCTTACGACAGCCTCTGCGACCGTTGCGCGTAGCGCGACGCCCCGTCGTCCCCAACGCGGCCCCGAAAAACCCCTTGATTACAGGGCTTCCGCCCCCCTCCCCCGATTTTTATTTTTTCCTCCCTATGCTGAAGAAATCCTCCCACGCGCCCTCGTACAACGGCCCCGTCGTCACCATCGTGCTCGACGGCGTCGGCATCACCCCCCGCACCGAGGGCAACGCCGTCGCCCAGGCCCACAAGCCGGTGCTCGACCGCCTCATGCGCGATTACCCCAACCTGCTCCTGCGGGCGCACGGCAAGGCCGTCGGGCTTCCCAGCGACGAGGACATGGGAAACTCCGAGGTGGGCCACAACGCCATCGGGTCGGGGCAAGTCGTCGACCAAGGGGCCTCGCTGGTGAACCAGGCCATCGCCTCGGGCAAGATCTTCGAGCGCGACGCGTGGAAGGAAGTGGCGGGCAACGCGCGCGAGCACCGGTCGACGCTGCACTTCCTCGGGCTGTTCTCGGACGGCAACGTCCACTCGCACATCGACCACCTCAAGGCGCTCATCCTCCGGGCGAAGCAGGAGAAGGTGGGCCGCGTTCGCGTGCACATCCTGCTCGACGGGCGCGACGTGGGCGAGACCTCAGCGCTCGACTACGTGCTGCCGTTCGAGAAGTTCCTCGACGAAACCCGCTCGGACGATTTCGACGTCAAGATCGCCAGCGGCGGCGGCCGCATGAAGCTGACCATGGATCGCTACGAGGCCGATTGGGGCATGGTGGAACGCGGCTGGAAGATCCACGTGCACGGCGAGGGGCGTCACTTCGCCTCCGCCCGCGAGGCCATCGAAACCTACCGGGGCGAGGCGAAGGTCATCGACCAGGACCTGCCCGGATTCGTCGTCGCCGAGCAGGGCGTGCCCGTGGGCCCCATCCGCGACGGCGACAGCGTCGTCTTCTTCAACTTCCGCGGCGACCGCGCCATCGAGATCAGCCGGGCCTTCGAGGACATGGATTTCAATTACTTCGACAGGGGGCACGCGCCCAAGGTCGTGTACGCCGGCATGCTGGAGTACGATGGCGACCTGCATATTCCCGCGCGCTATCTCGTCCCTCCTCCGGAGATCCGGAACACCATGGGCGAGGCCCTGGCCGGGTCGGGCGTGACGCAGCTGGCGATCAGCGAAACCCAAAAGTACGGTCATGTCACCTATTTCTGGAACGGAAACCGCAGCGGGAAATTCGACGGCGAGACGTGGGTCGAGATTCCCTCGGACCGGGTTTCCTTCGACGAGCGGCCGTGGATGAAGGCCGCCGAGATCACCGACGCGCTGATCTCGGAACTGAAGACCGGCCGTCACAAGGCGGCGCGCGTGAACTACGCCAACGGCGACATGGTGGGGCATACCGGCAGCCTGCGCGCCGCCACGATGGCCATGGAGGCGGTGGACCTGTGCCTGGCGCGCCTGCTTCCCGTGATCGACCAGCTGGGCGGCATGGCGATCATCACCGCCGACCACGGCAACGCCGACGAGATGTTCGAGGTGGACAAGAAGTCGGGCGCGCCGGTGAAGAACAAGGACGGCTCGTTCAAGGCGAAGACCAGCCACACATTGAACCCGGTTCCGTGCATCTTTTACGACAACGCGAACAAGGGAAAGTACGCCCTGTCGGGGACGAACGAGCCCGGCCTCGCCAACCTCGCGGCCACCACCGCGAACCTCCTGGGCTTCGAGGC
>CBFGVC010000113.1:0-6639 GCA_965652255.1 uncultured Fibrobacteria bacterium
CTTTCCCAAAGCCAGAATAGTTGCCGCCACCCGGGCCTCACCGTCGAAGCTATCCCGGACAGTCACGGCGACCCGTATGGCCGTTGGATATGAGGATACGGAAAGCTCCAGGCTGCCGGTGGTCGAGGAGTCCTCGATGATGCCGTCATCACCGATATCCCACAAATAGCCTCGGATTCCCTCCGGATCCGTGGCATTGGCAAACAGCATCACGGTGGATCCTGGAGAAACCGACGTATCTTTTAGCCCTGATACCACCGGGTTATCGTTGGTGACTGAGATCGAGCGCATCACGCTATCGGCGTTGCCGTCGTCATCCCGGACATAGAGACGAACCACATACTCGCCTTTCGCAGTGTACCGGTAGGCCTTCTGGGAGAGTGTCGCGGATGAGTCCGTCCATCCGGATCCACCCATGCCGTCATTCCACTTGTACATCACGATGGATCCAAAGCGTTGGGTCGCCTGCGCGCTCAGGTTCAACGTCGCACCGACCTTCACGCTCCCGCTCCCCACGATGGCCGGGACGGGCTTGTCAAGAGAAACCTCTACCAGAAGCGTATCCAAGGCAAGGTTCCCGTCATTGTCCGTTACCCGTAAAATGCATCGATAGGGGGACACGGGAAAAGCCGGGAGGGTAATCAAAGTGTCGGCGGAGGAGGTCTGTGCGAATATCCCCGTACCCCCGACATCCCACTCCCATTTCGACGCCGTTCCGCCAAACGAATCCACAATGGCCCCCCGCAGACGAAGGGTATCTCCAAATTTCAGGATCGTATCCTCACCTGCGAATGCACGGGGCAGCGCGTTGTCTGCACGAAAGCTCGGAAGGTTGAGGTTTCCCGCCAAACTGTTGAAAGCCAAGGTTTGGCTTCGCCCCACCAAGCGGCCAGCGGTGTCATGCGCCGCCAGGTAGACTTGATACTGGCGAATTGGAGGCGAGGGAGGAAAGTACATGAATCCCGTGACCTCATTGACCAGTGTATTGTGGAAAAACTCCACCACGTGCGGTGAAGCTTCTGAAATTCCTTCCCCCCACAGCACGCCCACTACTCTGGAAACGGGCATGCCGACAACAGTAAGCGCCCCGGAAACTCCACGTTGCACGATGCTCACGTCGGGAAGGCTGTCAACCCAACTCACCCCCAAGCTTATAACCGGCTGCCCGCCTTGCTCGAAATGGAGGGTATCCTCTTCAGCTGCGACCCCCGCGGTGATGGAGCCTTTGGCTAAGCCTGCCATCGCCGGCTCCCCTTCCAGCCGGTACCTGCCCAACGCATCTGTCGTATCGGCCAGCCCTGCACGGGCCAGACGCACGGCCATCCCTGCGAGCGGAGCTCCGCTACCCGACACGACGCGGCCCACAACCCTGACGGAATCGGTGGGTGCCCCATCACCCTTCTTGTCCGTATTGGGTGACAGGCAGGCAGTCAGCAAGATTGCCGTCAGCGTGAGGAACGTTGCGGAGCGCGCGCCATTTTGGGGAACAAGAATTCGTCTCATGCGAGCTCTCCAATATTCTCGCGACGAACTATAATAACTGCCGGGAGGTGTCGGGGCCCGAAAACGAAAAAGTCAGGTCTGTCCGGCCGCCGATGAAGTTGGCGAATCCGCCTTAAAACAGGGGGGTTCGAAGCATCCCGCAAACAAAAACCCCCTCCGTTTCCGGAAGGGGCTCTTGTCCTAACTCGTCAGGTCGCCGGATCTTACGCCGCCGCCTCGGCCAACGAATGATTCTTCGACTCGAGGTAGGTCACCCCGCCGTTCAGCCACGCGTCCACCGAACGGGCGCATTCGCGGCCCTCGGAGATGGCCCACACCACCAGGGACTGGCCCCGGCGCATGTCGCCGGCGGCGAAGATGCCGCGCACCGACGTGGAGTAGTCCTTGAGGTTCGCCTTCGCGTTGCCGCGCTCGTCCTTCTCGACACCCAGCTTGTCGAGCAACTGCGGCTCGGGGTGCAGGAAGCCCATCGCCAGGTACACGCGCTCGGCCGGCATGACGAACTCGCTGCCCGGCACCTCGGTGAACTTGGGACCGTTCCACTCCAGGCGCACCGCGCGGATGCCGGTGAGGTTGCCCTCGGCGTCCTTGAGGAACTCCTTCGAGAGCACCGACCAGTCGCGGACGCAGCCTTCGGCCTGCGACGAGGAGGTCGAAAGCATGCGGGGGCCCGGATGCGTGGGCCAAGGGGTCTCGACCGTGCGCGTCTCGGGGGGCTTCGGGAGCAGCTCGATCTGGGTCACGGACTTCGCGCCGTGGCGGATGGAGGTGCCCACGCAGTCGGAGCCGGTGTCGCCGCCGCCGATGACCACGACGTTCTTGCCCGTGGAGAGGATTTCCTCCTCCTTGGAGAACTTGTCGCCCGCCACGCGCTTGTTGTTCTGGCGCAGGAAGTCCATGGCCAGGTACACGCCCTTGGCGTCGCGGCCGGGAATGGGAAGGTCGCGCGCCAAGGTGGAGCCGCCGGCGAGGATCACCGCGTCGAAGGCCTTGAGCTCCTCGACCGGAACGTTCACGCCCACCTCGCTGTTGAGCCGGAAGGTCACCCCCTCCTCGGCCATCAGGTCGACGCGCTTCTGCACCCACTTCTTCGCGAGCTTGAAGTCGGGAATGCCGTAGCGGAGCAGGCCGCCCGCGCGGTCGGAGCGCTCGAACACGGTGACGAGGTGACCGGCCTTGTTGAGCTGGTCGGCGGCAGCGAGCCCTGCCGGGCCCGAGCCGATCACCGCCACCTTCTTGCCGGAGCGGTGCGCCGGGGGATTCGCCTTCATCCATCCCTGCGACCAGGCGTAGTCGATGATGGAGACCTCGATGTTCTTGATGGTCACCGGAGGCTTGTTGATGCCCAGGACGCAGGCCGACTCGCAGGGAGCCGGGCAGATGCGGCCGGTGAACTCGGGGAAGTTGTTGGTGGAAAGCAGGCTCTTGAGGGCCTGTTCCCACTTCCCGTTGTACACGTGGTCGTTGAAGTCGGGGATGATGTTCCCGAGCGGGCAGCCGGTGTGGCAGAACGGGATGCCGCAATCCATGCAGCGCGCGCCCTGCGTGCGCACCTCCTCCTCGGAAAGCGGCACCACGAACTCGTCGTAGTTCTTGGTGCGCTCCTCCACGGGGAGGTACGAGGGGACCTTGCGGTCGTATTCCTTGAAGCCTGTGACCTTGCCCATCGCGATTACCCCTTCACCTGCGCTTCGGCGCGCAATTCGGCCATGGCGCGCTTGTAGTCGCGCGGCATCACCTTGACGAACTTCGTGAGACTCTTCTTCCAGTCGGCGAGGATGGCCTTCGCCGCGGCGCTGCCGGTGTACTCGAGATGGCGCTCGATGCGTCCCTTGAGCTCGATGGCCTCCTCGGCCTCGGTCACTTCCTCCAGGTCCACCATCTCGGGATTGACGTTGGCCGGGGCGCGCCCCTCGGGATCGAACAGGTAGGCGATGCCGCCGCTCATGCCCGCGCCGAAGTTGCGGCCTATCGAGCCCAGGACGACCACGCGGCCGCCGGTCATGTACTCGCAGCCGTGGTCGCCGCACGACTCCACCACCACCTCCGCGCCGGAGTTGCGCACGCAGAAGCGCTCGCCCGCCTTGCCCCGGATCCAGGACTGCCCGGCGGTCGCCCCATAGAACGAGACGTTGCCGACGATCACGTTCTCGGCCGGGTCGAAGGTCGACACGACGGGCGGGTACAGGATCAGCTTGGCGCCCGAGAGTCCCTTTCCGAAGTAGTCGTTGGCCTCGCCCTCGAGCTCGAAGGTCACGCCGGGAGCCCCGAAGGCGCCGAAGCTCTGGCCGGCCGAGCCGTTGAACTTGACCTTGATGGTGTCCTCCGGCAGGCCCGGAGCCCCGTATTTACGCGTGACGTTCGAGGACAGGATGGTGCCCACGGTTCGGTTGACGTTGCGGATGTCGAAGGTCAACGAGACCGGCTTGCCCGACTCGAGGGCCGGCTTGGCGGCCTCCATGAGCTTCCAGTCGAGCGCCTTGTCGAGGCCATGGTCCTGCGCCTCGCAGCAATGCATGTTGCCGACCTTTTGGTCGCCGAAGCCGTGGAGGAGGCGGGCGAGGTCGAGGTGCTTCGCCTTCCAGTGCTTCACGTCCCGGCGGGCCTTCAGGCGATCGACGCGGCCGACCATCTCGTCCACCGTGCGGAAGCCCAGCTTCGCCATCTGGCGGCGCATGTCCTCGGCGAGGAACAGGTAGAAGTTCACCACGTGCTCCACCTCGCCGGGGAACAGCTTGCGCAGGTCCTCGTCCTGGGTGGCGATGCCGACGGGGCAGGTGTTCAGGTGGCACTTGCGCATCATGATGCAGCCCATGGCAATGAGGCCGCCGGTGGCCACGCCCCACTCCTCGGCTCCCAGCAGCGTCGCGATCGCGATGTCGCGGCCGGTGCGGAGCATGCCGTCGGTCTGCAGCACCACGCGGGTGCGCAGCCCGTTCTTGATGAGCACCTGCTGCGCCTCGGCGAGGCCCAGTTCCCAGGGAAGTCCCGCATGCTTGATCGAGGTCTGTGGCGAGGCGCCCGTGCCGCCGTCGTAGCCCGAGATCAGGATCACGTCGCTGTGCGCCTTGGCCACGCCCGCGGCCACCGTGCCCACGCCGACCTCGGCGACCAGCTTCACGCTGATGCGCGCCTTGTCGTTGCTGTTCTTCAGGTCGAAGATCAGCTGGGCGAGGTCCTCGATGGAGTAGATGTCGTGGTGCGGCGGCGGGGAAATGAGCCCCACGCCCGGCGTGCTGTGGCGCGTCTTGGCGATGAACTTGTCCACCTTCCAGCCCGGAAGCTGGCCGCCCTCGCCGGGCTTGGCGCCCTGCGCCATCTTGATCTGGATCTCGTCGGAGTTGACGAGGTACTCGCTGGTGACGCCGAACCGCCCCGAGGCCACCTGCTTGATGCTCGAGCGCATGCTGTCGCCGCTGGGCAGGGGCTTGAAGCGGCTGGGATCCTCCCCGCCCTCGCCCGTGTTGCTGCGGGCGCCCAGGCGGTTCATGGCCAGCGCCAGCGTGGTGTGGGCCTCCCAGCTGATCGAGCCGAACGACATCGCGCCGCTGGCGAAGCGCTTCACGATCCCGGAGGCGGGTTCGACTTCCTCGAGCGGCACCGGGGTCGCCTCCTCGAAGTCGAGCAGGCCGCGCAGCGTGAGCGGCGCGTCTCCCTGGGGGCCGATCTGGTCGTCGATGAGGCGCGCGTACTCCTCGTACAGCTTGTAGTTGTTCGTGCGCACGGCATGCTGCAGCTTGTGGACGACGTCGGGCGTGAGCATGTGCCGCTCGCCGCGCTGGCGCCAATGGTACTGTCCGCCCACCTCGATGTCGGTGGGAATGTCCTCGCCGCTTTCGGCCGCGGGCCACGCGAAGCGGTGGCGGATCAGGGTCTCCTCCTCGAGGGTGGCGAGGTCGATTCCGCCGATGCGCGAGGCCGTTCCCGTGAAGTACTCGTCCACCAGCGCGTCGCCGAGGCCGACGGCCTCGAAGATCTGGGCGCCGATGTACGACTGGATGGTGGAGATGCCCATCTTGGAGATGACCTTGAGAAGGCCCTTGTTCACGGCCTTCACGTAGTTCTGCTCGGCCTTCTCCAGCGTCACGCCGTCCTTGAACAGCTTGCGCCGGCGCATGTCCTCGACGGTCTCGAAGGCAAGGTACGGGTTGATGGCGCTGGCGCCGTAGCCCAGCAGGAGGGCGAAGTGATGCACCTCGCGGGCCTCGCCCGTCTCGACCACGATGCCGCAGCGTGCGCGCAGGCCCTCGCGGATCAGGTGGTGATGCACCGCGGACACGGCCAGGAGGGACGGGATCGCGGCGTGGCCCGAATCGACCGGACGGTCCGAAAGCACGATGACGTTGTAGCCGTCCTGCACGGCATCGGAGGCCTGCTGGCGGATGCGCTGGAGCGCCTTCTCCAGGCGGCCCTGGCCGCCCACGGCCTTGAACACCAGCGGGATGGTCTTGGCCTGGAAGTGGTTCTTGTCCACCCAGCGCAGGCGCTCCAGTTCCTCGTTGGTGAGGACGGGATGGGGCAGCTCGATGGTGCGGCAGTGCCCCGCCGTTTCCTCGAGGAGGTTGTCCTCCTTGCCCACGAAGGTCGTCAGCGACATGACCATCTCCTCGCGATCCTTGTCGATCGGGGGATTGGTCACCTGGGCGAAGAGCTGGTGGAAGTAATCGAAGAGGTTTCGGCTCTTGTCCGACAGCACGGCCAGGGCCGCGTCGTTGCCCATCGAACCCAGGGCCTCCTCGCCCGCGTTCACCATGGGCGACATGAGGATCTTGAGGTCCTCGAGCGTGTAGCCGAAGAACTTCTGGCGGCGGAGCACCGAGGCCGCGTCGGGCTGGCGCGGCTCGCGGGTCATCGGCAGGCTGGCGAGGTCGATCTTCCCCTTCCGCAGCCACTCCTCGTAGGGGCGGCGCGAGGCCATCTCGTGCTTGATCTCCTCGTCGGGGATGATGCGCCCCTCGGCGAGGCTCACCACGAACATCTTGCCCGGCTGCAGGCGGCCCTTGAGCACGACGCTCTCGGCCGGGAAGGGCAGCACGCCCGCCTCGGAAGCCATCACCAGGATGTCGTCCGAGGTGAGCTGATAGCGCGAGGGACGCAGGCCGTTGCGGTCGAGCGTCGCGCCGATGATCTCGCCGT
>CBFGVC010000114.1:0-6531 GCA_965652255.1 uncultured Fibrobacteria bacterium
CCGTTCGCGAGTGTCGCGGTGGCGCTCTTTTCGAGCCTGAACGGCTCGTCCCGCTTGACCAAGCGGTTGGAGGAGCAGGCCGCGAGGAGAATCGCCGCGGCGAATGCCATGCCGCGAAGCAAGCCCGAAGCGAACGACGACCGGCTCATCGGAACCCTCCCATCGCCTCGGGAGAACCGTTGGCGCCGCTCCCGGCCGGCCGGGCGGGAGGAACATAGGCGGCGGTATCGAAGCGCGCCGTGACCCTGACCCCCACCTGCCCGCCCACGACCGGACCCACGAACAGCCCCATGATGCCCATTACGAACCCCACGCCTGCCGGCCCGCCGAAAATGCAGGCGCCACCGCCCGGGTCGCATTGGCCGACAGGCGTGGCCCCCAGCACGATCCCGATCCCCGCGCCCACGAGCGGCCCCACGAGCAACCCATGCACCGTGCCCTTGCCCTTGCTGACGTACTCGAGCCGCTCGACCTGCCCGAACGGCAAGCGCGACCCCAACGAATCCCCGGACACGACCAGCGAGTCCCCGACGACTTTCACCGAGGTGATTTCCCGCACCGCGCCATCGCGCATCACGAGGGTCGCCTCGCCCTTCCGCCCGAACGGCTGGCCGCTTTTCACCACGCGGGTGGTGGAGCAGGCCGAGAGGATGAGAGCGATGCCCGAGAGCGCAACCGGCAACCCGAACATCCGTGAGTGGAACCGTGCCCGCATGTCGCCTCCCGTGAATCGAAGCACCTTATTGCAACATGATCCCGACCGTAGGCCGGATCATCCAGCTTCCCGACCCGTTCGCGGACACACCGCCGACGAGATCCGCACCCGCGACGAGGTTCACGATGCTCCAGGCATTCCAGGCGTAGCCCGCGCCGACGGAGGCCGTGAAGCCGCCCTCGCGGTACCACCAGATATCCTCATCGGAGCCGTCGGTGTAGGTGTATGTCAGATATCCGGCCGAGCCTGTCAGGAAAAGGTCCTTCTCGTGAGGATGCCATCGCGCCTCGGCTTCGAAGGCATGCATGAAGGCCCCGTCCCAGACCCCGTAGTCATGCAGCGGACCGTCCCCGAACGCGCCGCTCCCTCGCTTGACGGTGTAGCGATGCTGCATCTCGCCGACCGTATAACGCAGCCCCGCCGACCAACGCGGGTCGATGTTCATGCCAAGGTGCATCGGGATGAACCAGCCGGGAGCAAGGGTGTGCCCGACATGCGCGCCGGAACCGGAAGGCATCTTGCCGAGCCCGTACCCGAAGCCAGCCCCCAAATAGAAACGGCCCCGGGAATATTCCTCCCGCGCCGTATCCCTGGCGATCCTCTCACGCGCGGACAGCTCGCGAATGGAGGCGGAGGATGAGGACGGGGAAGGCGGCGTGGGGGAACCTGTCGGGGCATATGCCTGTCCGGGATCCTGCGATGACAAGGGTTCCGGCGCGGGGGCGCGCGTGGAGTCCAGCGCGCCCACGGCTTCGGGGGCAGACGCCGGAAGGGAATCCTTGTCGCCTCCCCGACCGGTAGAATCTTCGAACCGGTACGCCGCGCCGCGACCGCGCAGCAACCCATATACCGCTCCGGCCGGAACCCCCCAGATGACGCCAATAATGGGCGCGGCGATGATGGGGGGAATGTATGCGCTGCACCCGGCCCCCTCGCAGCCACCATCCGCCAGGGCTCCCACGATCAAGCCGCTTCCGAGGCCGATTCCGAATCCAGCCACCGCCCCGCGCATCATGCCGCTGAAGGCGTTCAACTCCACCACCTTGCCGACCTCGCGCATGGGGATGCGGGTTTCGACACCCGAATAGCGTCCCGTCACGGAAAGCGAATCCGCCTCCACCGCGACGCGACGGGCCTGCAACTCGTGGCCCTGGCGCAGCACGACCACGGATTTCTTCTCGAGCACGAAGGGCTTGTCGCGCTTCACGACCGTGGCGGCGCAACCCGCGAGGAGGAGGGCGAGGCAAGCGATCACGACCGTGGCCGCGAACCGCATGCGTTCGTTTCGCAGGTCACGGAATGGAGTCGGCATCCCTTCCTTCCCTCGCGACCGAAGCCGCGACACCGGAGAATACCGACAAAGCTTAAACCCGGGATCGCCCCCCCGCGTTAACCCGGGTTAAGGTTCCCGGAAATCAGTTCCAGTGCGCCAGCACCTGCCCCGCGAGCTGAAGCGCCACGAAGTGGTACAGCGCATGCACGCGCAGGAGTTTCCAGGACGCGCCCTCCCACGCCACGCGGCTGAGAAGTTGGGGCAGGTAGAAGCCGATCCACACGGCCAAGGCCGCGATGAAGCCGTAAGAGGCCGCGGCGCCGTCGGCGCCCGCGCCCCAGGAGGAGGGCCGGATCACCGCCACGGCGATCGCCAGCACGTAGGCCGTGAGCGCCATGCCGATCCAGCGGAGGATGCGGGCGCGGAGCAGCACCGCGCCCGAGGGCTGGAAGGCGGGAGAGGCGCCCCGTTCGCGGTTCCAGGCGCGGCCGAAGAAGGGGCCGTACCACAGCGCGCCCAGCACGGCCTTGAGGACGACGGCGGCGAGGACGGCGAGATAGCTGATGTGCAAGTCGGGTTGCATGCGGACTCCGGAGCGGAAGAGGGGATGAGATGAAGTTAGCGTGCGGAGGCCGCGGCAGCCCGGGGTTTCTTTCGGGGTTTGGCCGCGGCCTTGCCCGGGACCTGTTTCGCCGCTTTAACCACATTCGAGGATTTCCGCTTCGCGCGGCCGCTCTCCTTCACCGCTTTCGCTTCACTCCGACGATCCCGGGTCGTCGCCCGCTCCGCCATCTCAACATAATGCCGCAACACGGCCTGGATACGGGTCTGATAACCGGGCCCCTGCCTCCGGAACCATGCTAATACCTTGGGATCCAGGCGAATGGATACGGCCGTCTTCGGAATCGGAATACGCAGCCAAGCCTCACGCCAAAAGTCCTTTCCGATCCGCGGGATGTCCGAAAAATCGATTTCGGAGTCATCCATGTTCCGCAGGCGCTCCCAATCGGTTTCATCCTTGAGTGCGCGAATTTCTGAAATAGTCATCGGCTTCATGCTTCTCCACCTTTCTGGCTGAAATAATGCGCAGGACATCGCCTCGCTCCACGTACACCACCATGACGAGGCAATCTTTCATCCAGCCCACCGCTCGCCAGCGATCCTCGCCGTATTCCACCCGAGTGTCCGGGGTTTCCCAGACCAGGTTTTCGAAGATCCCGGCCGCAGTCGCGAAGTCGATCCCGTGCTTCCTGATGTTGCCGCGCCGCTTCTCCGCGTCCCACTCGAACTTCACGATAACCTCGTATATACAGATTGTCAATACAAGTCCGATCCCGCGTCATTTGTCGGGCATTCTTCCGCGCGCAGACCCGGAGGGAGGGACGCCTGCCCTCTCCCGCGTCCACCGCACCCCCTGCACCGGCGTGCCGCCCAGCGCCGCGTGGCGGCGCAGCGCGCTGAAACCCTCCCACCCGCCGAGCCCGAAGCGCACGCCCAGCGAGGCCGTCTCGCGCGCGGGCGCGAGGCCCGCGTGCACGGAGAGCAGCGGATGCAGGCGCAGGCCGAGCCCATAGCGCGACTCCGCGGCGAACCCGAAGAAGCGGTCGTACGAAAGCCTCCAGGCGCCGGACGGTCCGAGGCCCGCGCCGAGGTCGGCGCCAAGGCCGAACACGCCGTCCTCCCACGCGGCCCCGAGCGTTGCGAAGGGCCGAGGACGCCACAGCACCCCGAGGCCCGCGGCGAAGCCTCCGTCGCGGCCCGCCGCGTCGCCTATTCCGAAGCGCAACCCTCCGCCGCCGCTCCAGCCCGCGCCGAGGCGCGCGGCCAGCCGCGCGCGTAGGGACGAGGCTTCCACATTGCCGGCCTCGGTGAACGCGCGCCAGCCGAGCGACGCGCCCCAACGGTCCGAATCGCGCGCGGCCTCAAGCTCGGCCACGCCCAGGTCCTCGATCCCGAAGGGCGAGTAGCCCGCCAGCGAGGCGATCCAGCCGGGAGCGCCGAACGCGGCGGGATTCTCGCCGCCGAGCCGCTCCCACCCCGCGAGCGACCCCGCGCCCGAGGTCGAGCCGTAAGCCCCGGAGAACGGCACGCGCGGGATTTCGGCGAACGCAGCGGCCGCAACCGCGAGAAATGCCACGAGAAAAAAGACGAACGAAACGTCCGGAACCCGGGCGGCAAAAAACGCATGGGGGATTCTTGCGCGGTTCATCGGGTGATCGAGATTCTGCCGCGGACGCCGGGTCCCCGGCGGGGGGCGAGGTGGAGGAGCACCGAGCCCCGCCGGGCCTCGAGGCCCGGGCACGCGGCGTGGGGCAAGGCGAAGGACGCGGGACCGACGGCGTCCCGCGCGAGCTGGCAAAGGGGCCTTCCGTCGAGGTCGAAGACGCGCAGGTCGTAGCGTCCTGTCGCGGGGGCCGTCACCCCGAAGGCGAAAGCGCCCGCGCGCGGGCTCCAGCGCGCGGGCGAGGGAAGCTCGAAGGCGTAGCCGTGCGCCGCCCCGGCCTCGTCGGGCTCGAGGCTCGCGCAGGCCTCGCGCGGGAACTTCCCGCCGCCATAGACCACGCTGTCGAGCGCGGGGCCGCCGGCAAAGGCGAGGCGGATGGTGTCGCCGCTGTTGCGCAGGTTCGACCAGGAGGATAGCGCAAGGATGCGGGCGCCGGGGCGCCACAGCCGGAGTTCGGCCGTGTCGCTCCCGGAGGTGAACGACTCGCCGGGAGCGAGCGTTCCCGCGAGCGCCCGGTTCTCGAGCCGGACCTTCGCCAGCGGAACGTGGAACGAGGCGTTGTTCCGCACCTCGATCCACTCGGGCTCGCCGTTCTTCGGCCGCGCGCAATAGCGCGCGACCGTCAGGAGGCTGCCGGCTCCCGCGGTGAGCGCGGCGTGCGAGTCGGACGGCGCGCCCGACGCCCCGCGCAGGAAGGCCCGCAGCAGCGCCGGATGCGCGGGGCGCAGCGCGCGACGCAGCGCGACGCGGCCGCTCCCGCCGTCGCCCTCGCAATCGGCCGGGGAAATGCCGAGGGAATCGGCCGCGTCGGGCGCGCCGTCGAGATCGAAATCCAGGGCGAAGGATACCTGCGCGCCGATGAGCGCGGGCGCGTCGGCGCAGGAGACGTGGGTGCTCCACAGCACTCCGCCCCCGGGAGCGGGCGCGAGCGCGGGCGGCGCGGCGAAGCGGAGCCCGGAAGCCGGGAGCGCGACGGCCGCGGCCAGCGCCCACGCCGCCGCGACGACAACGTGCCCGAACAACCCGGGCCGGCGGAGCGGTCCCCCCTGAACGTTTCGTGCATGCGACATCGAATGCTTTGACGCATGCGTTGTCGTTTTTGTTCGTCCGGGCCGTGACCGCCGTCACGGCGAAGGGGGATTTTTTTCAGGTCGGGATTTCTTCGTCCAGCACGTCGCGGATGCGTGCCCCGCCGATGAGGCGGTTTCCGTCGTAGAAGACGGCGCTTTGCCCCGGGGCGACGCAGAAGCCCGGCTCGCGCAAGGTGACGCGCACGCGGCCGCCCTCCTCGCGTTCCACGAGCGCCGGGACGGCCGGGGAGCGGTAGCGGAACTGCACGAGGCACTCGCGCGCGCCGTCCTTCCTCCACTCCGGGCCGAAGCCGTTGAAGCGGTCGGCGACGAAGGCGCGGCAGTAGAGGTCGTCCTTGCGACCGAGCGTGACAGTGCCGGCGGCGGGATCCATCTTGCGCACGAAAAGCGGTTCGCCCGTCGCCACGCCGAGGCCCTTGCGCTGGCCCACGGTGTAGTACGCGACTCCGCGATTGGGGCCGAGGCTCTCGCCGTCGGGTCCGACGAACTCGCCGGGAGCAAGCTCGCGGCCCTCGGCGCGCGCGCGCGCCTCGACCACCTCGCGGTAGTCGCCGCCGGGCACGAAGCAGATGTCCTGGCTCTCGCGCTTGTCGGCGGTGCGCAGGTTCATCTCCGCCGCCAGCGCGCGCACCTCGGGCTTTGAGAGCCCCGCGAGGGGGAAGAGCGTGTTCGCGAGCGACTCGGGAGGGATGCCCCAGAGGAAGTAGCTCTGGTCCTTCACGGGATCGGCGCGGAGGATGTAGGCGGTTCCGCCCTCGTCCCGCTCGGTGGCGGCGTAATGGCCGGTGGCGATGCGATCCGCGCCTATGGCGCGGGCGCGCTTCCACAGCGCGTCCCACTTGACGAAGCTGTTGCAGTTGACGCAGGGGTTGGGCGTTTCGCCGTGGAGATACGCCTCGTAGAAGGGGCGGATGACGCGTTCCTCGAAGTCGTCCTGCATGTCGAGGGTGTAGTGCGGGATGCCGAGCTGGTCGCAGACGCGCTTGGCGTCCATGGCCGAGTCGGCGGTGCAGCAGGTCTTGTCCGGGTCGCAAGCGTCGCCCTCGGTCGCGGAGGACGCGGGCGGGCTCCAGAGCTTCATGGTGAGCCCGACGACCCGGTAGCCCTGCCGCTTGAGGAGCAGCGCGGCCACGGACGAGTCGACGCCGCCGCTCATGGCGACGGCGACGAAAGTGTCCTGCGGGGCTTTGGTCGCGGTGGGCATGGGGTGGAAAGGTAGGAAGGTGAG
>CBFGVC010000115.1:0-6368 GCA_965652255.1 uncultured Fibrobacteria bacterium
GGTTGTTGCGCCGGGCGGAGCCTGAAAAACGTTTCCGGGCGGAACGCCGCGGGGGGGCGCCCCTTGGGGGTGCGGCGTGAGCACCGGAAATTTTTCAGGCGACCATCCCGGCGCTTGTCATCGGGTCCCTGAACCCCGGGGATTTTCAGGCATCAGAAAAAACCCCCGCCAGCCAATGGCTGCGGGGGTTTCTTGTGTGACGTTGCCCCTCGATCGCCTTCGGTCGCCGAGTGTCCGCCTCGGCGGAAGTATCGAGGCGACCGGCTACCTCGCCAGCCTCACGCCTCCCTGCACGGCTTCCACCTTGCCCGAGGGCGACAGCGTCGCCACGCGGACGAAGTAAATGCCCGCCGAGGCCGGCGTGCCGGCCGAGCTTGTGCCGTTCCAGGTGATCGAACGTCCCGTCTCGGAGGGAACGATGCTCTTGCTCCACACCGCCTTGCCCTTCACGTCCAGGATGACCATGGTCAGGCGCTCCGTGGAGCCGGCCACGTTCTCCGGCAGCTCGAAGGTGTAGGAGCGGGTGAAGCGTCCCACGTTGAACATCAGCGAACCGCTCCCCAGGATCGGGGTCGGGGCGTTCACCGGGGCCGAAGGATCCGAGAGGGCGCCGCCGCCCACGCCGTTGCTGGCGCGCACCACGAAGGTGTAGCTCGCGCCGGCGGTGAGGCCGGAGATGTTGCAGGACAGCGTGGCCAGGGTGATGCAGCTCTTGGCGGTGTCGCCCACGACCATCGCCTTGTAGCTGGTGATCTCCGCGCCGCCGTTGCTGGCGGGGGCGGTCCAGCTCACGGCGATGGAGCCCGAATTGACCGCGCCCGGCGTGCCGGTGACGGCCGTCGGGGCGCCGGGGACGTTCGGGAGGCCGATGTTGGCGAGCGAGTTGACGGGCTTCTGGTTCTCGTACTCCAGCTTCGCCCAGGCGGCGCTGCGGGGGGTGCTGGCGATGCGGACCTCGTCGATGTTCCCGTACCACCAGCGCCGGGCCGATTCGCCGGCGCGCCCGATGAACACGTTGGCCGTCTCGTTGCGGTTGCCGCCGCCGCTGCAGCAGTCGAGGATGGAGCCGGCCTCGACGCCGTCGACGTAGAAGTACGTGTCGCGCCCGTTCATCACCCCCATCAGGTGCGTCCACCGGCCCATCTCGTAGGGGGCGGTGACCGTCTGCCAGTTTCCGTCGTACTCGAAGAACTGCCAGATGGCGTTGATGCTCGTCTTGAGCGCGTACTGGTCGTCATGCTTCGCCACGATCACCCGGTCCACGTCGCCCGCGTCGGGATCGATCAGGGCCCAGGCCGAGAAGGTGAAAAAGCCGTCGAGGGGGAAGTTCAGCTTCCCGGAGGCGGAATTGGGCACCTCGAAATGCTGGCTGGCGCCGTCGAAGGAACGGGCCGGGCCGATCATGCCGGCGGTGGTCCCGGGGGCTCCCGTGGGCGCGCCATGGAACCGGTTCCCCGTGGCGTCGCGCGCGCTGTCGTTCGCGGCTTCATTGAGGTGCCAGACCGCCTGGAAACCCTTCGCGGTATCGAACACCGCCGGGCCGTTCGATTCGTTCGCCGCCGCCGCGTTGCCGTAATGCATGCGGATCGTTTGCGTGGAATTGTTGCCCTTCACCGAGTCGACCAGCACCCAGATCGCCGCGCCGGTCGAGGACCACGATTCGATCTGGAAGGGGAGGGCGGTGGCGTCGTCCGCCTTCGAGAAGCGGATGCTGTTGCCGCCGTTGGCGGCGGCGATGATGTCGGCCTCGTTCGACCGGAGCCGGATCAGGACGGGAAAATTCGTCACGGTCTCCGCGACGTTGGCCCCCGTGGCCGATGTGTTCAGCACGATGGAGCGGTGCCCGCTCCACGCGGTGTAGTCCGCCAGCGCCGGGATGGCGGCGGCCAGCACGCCCAGAATAATTTTCGCATGCATGAGCATCTTCATGGTGTTCTCTCCTGAAACAAGGATGTGGGTTTACTCAAGATAGCGCTTGCACCGCGTGATCGGAGTCTGAAATTCACGAATAAAGAACGTATTAGAAGGCTCAAGTGGCCCGTGGGCGCCAAATTTTCCTCAGGGGTATCACGCGGGCTGATAGCTGACTGCGAACAGCCGACGGCTGACAGGGGCAGGGTGGCCCTCGTTGCTGTCCTTGCACCGACGGTTTTGCGCCGGGCGGAGCCTGGAAAAGCTTTCCGGCGCGGAACGCCGCGGGGGGGCGCCCCTCGGGGGGTGCGGCGTGAGCACCGGAAATTTTCCAGGCGACCATCCCGGCGCACCGCGAATCTGATTCCTGAAATCCGTGCCCAACAGAAAACCCCGCCGGAAGCTCCGGCGGGGTTTTCTTGTTTCGCGGTTTGCCGTGAGCTGTCTGCTGTCGGCTACCTCGCCAGCTTCACCCCGCCCTGCACGGCTTCCAGCTTGCCCGCGGGCGACACCGTCGCCACGCGGACGAAGTAGATGCCCGCCGAGGCCGGGGTGCCGGCCGAGCTTGTGCCGTTCCAGGTGATGGAACGTCCCGTCTCGGAGGGAACGATGCTCTTGCTCCACACGGCCTTGCCCTTCACGTCCATGATGAGCATGGTCAGGCGTTCCGTGGAGCCGGCCACGTTCTCCGGCAACTCGAAGGTGTAGGAGCGGGTGAAGCGTCCCACGTTGAACATCAGCGACCCGCTCCCCAGGATCGGGGTCGGGGCGTTCACCGCGGCCGAAGCCTCGGAAAGCGGGCCCGCGCCCACGCTGTTGCTTGCGCGCACCACGAAGGTGTAGCTGGCGCCGGGCGTGAGTCCCGAGATGTTGCAGGACAGCGTGCCGATGGTGACGCAGCTCTTGGCGGTGTCGCCGACGGCCATGGCCTTGTAGCCGGTGATGGTCGCGCCGCCGTTGGATGCGGGAGCCGTCCAGCTCACCGTGATGGTGGCGGAGTTCACCGCGCCCGCGGTGCCGGTGACGCCGGTCGGCGCGCCGGGCGCGGTAGGCAGGCCGATGTCGGTCAGCGTGTTCTGCGCCTTTTGGCTCTCGTACTCGAGCTTCACCCAGGCGGCCGTGCGCGCGGTGCGCGTATAGCGCGCCTCGTCGATGAGGCCGTCGAAGGCCTGGGGCACGGGGTTGCCGCCGTGGTCGGGCGCCATGCGGCCGAAGGAGAGGTGCGAGCTGGTGGCCCAGATGCTGTCGAGGCTGCCGATGTTCGCGGTGGTCTGGGCCACGTTCTGCGCGCCGTTCACGTACAATACCTGCTCGCCGTTCTTCAGCGTGGCCACGATGTGGTACCACTGGCCGTCCATTATCATTTCGGTTCCGAAGTTCGTCTCGGCTCCGCCGGAATTGGTGCCGTTGGTGGAGCGGAACAGGCGGATCTCGTCGTTTCCGTTGAGGGCGATCATGGCCTGGCGGCCGTTCTGACCCCAGTTGTAGCGGCCCAGGATTCCCTGCTCCACGCCTCCGGTGTTTTGCGTGCGCTTCACCCAGGCCGACAGCGTGATGCCGTTCGCCGAGGTGGCGCGGAAGTTGTGGTTGGCCGTGTTGTAGTTGGCCATCAGGTAACGGGCGTTGCTGGGGTCGAGGCCCAGGTCCATGGGTTGCCGGGTGTCCACCGCGCGTCCGATCAGCCCTTGCGCCAGCACGGGCTGGTTGTACCAAACCGCGTTGGTGTTGTGGATGGTGGCGTCGGTGGAATAGCCGCCGGTGCTGTCGTGCATGTGCCACACGCCGCTGAACCCGTTGGCGGTGTCGAACACCGCCGCGCCGTTCGACTCGCTTGCGGCCGAGCCGTTGCCCCAGTGCATGCGGATCGTCTGGGTGGAGTTGTTGCCCTTCACCGAATCGACCAGCACCCAGATCGCCGCGCCGGAAGAGCTCCACGACTCGATCTGGTAAGGCAGGGCGGTGGCGTCGTCCGCCTTCGAGAAGCGGATGCTGTTCCCGTTGTTGGCGGCGGCGATGATGTCGGCCTCGTTCGCGCCGAGGCGAATGAGCACCGGGAAGTTCGTCACGGTCGTCGCGACATCGGCTCCGCTTGCCGAGGTGTTCAGCACGATGGAGCGATGGCCGCTCCATGCGGTGTAGTCGGCCATTGCCGGGAGGGCCAAGGCCATCGTCGCCAGCAAGACATGAGGATTTTTGAACATTTTCATCTGGGAACTCCCTTGCGCGGTGAACTGGTTGATTTTCCAAATATATCACCGAACGGTACAAGCCACTTGGGAAATTTTGCGAATAAACAACATATTATGCGTTCGAAGTGGAATTCGGAGCCCGGAACGTGGCGCGAAGGGCGGATTAGTGGCGTCACAGCCACTTTCCCGCGAAGATCCCCCGCCTGCTGCCGGTCATTCGCCGCGATCCGTCGGGCCCGAAACCCCTGTTTATCCCCTTGCACGGCTTTTGCATACCGTTTTTCAAGCCGTTTTCGTACCATATTGGGCCTTCATGCCTTCCGTGTCCCGCCACAGCGCCTCCGGCCCTCTCCGCACCACCCGACCGGCGGTTTTCGGGGCGGTTTGGGGCGCATTATTGGCCACCCTCGCCTTGTCCGGCTGCTCCGGGGTGTATTTCAACACCACCTTCAATGCCGAGAAGGCCCACAAGCAGGCGCTCCGGCTTCGGGCCGAGCGGCTCGAGAAGGATCCCGACGATTCGCTGGCGGTAAGCCCCGAGGAGCGCGCCAAGCTCGTGCGGGCCATCACCAAGAGCTCGAAGGTGCTGGAGCTTTGGCCGCGGCATCCCGAGTACGCGCCCCGGGCGGTGTTCCGCATCGCCGAGTGCCAGCTGCTGTTGGGCGAGCACGCCTCCGCCGCCCAGAAGTACGACGAGTTTCTGCGGAACTTCCCCGAGCATGAAAAGGTCCCGCTGGCCCGGTCGCGGATGGCCGTGGCGCTCTACGAGGACGGCAAGGCGCTCGCCGCCCGCGAGGCGCTCGACGACGCCCTGGCCCGGAACCCCACGGGGGAAGCGAGGCGCGAGGCGCTGCTGCTGCAGGCGCGCATGCGCATCGATGGCGAGTCGGGCGAGGAGGGGCTCGAGGTCTACGAGCAGCTCCTAGCCGAGGGGGCCTTTCCCACGGTCGAGGGACGCAACGAGGCGCGGTGGCGGGCCGCGCTCTTGGCCTATGACCTAGGAAGGTGGGACCGGGCACGGGTTCATGCGCTGGCGGCGGGGGAGGGCACGGTTCCGTTTCGCGTCGACCTGCGCAATCGTCGGCTCGCCAACCTCGCGCTGATCGAGGCCGGCCGCTTCGCCGAAGCGCGCGACGAGGCGCGCGCCCTGGGGCGCGACGGCGACTTCCGCCCCTTCCGCGCCGACTTCCGCCTGCTCGAGGCGAGGGCCGAGCAGGGACTGGGCAATTGGGACAAGGCGCGTGAACTGTACCTCGAGGCGACCCGGCTCGATCCGCGCTCGCCGGTTTCGGCGGAGGCGTGGTACCGGCTGGGGCTGCACGCCTTCGACGTCGAGGGGAACGAGGACAGCGCGCGCGTATTCTTCGACTCGGCCGCGCGGTCGGGCGTCGGCGCCGAATACGGCGCGCGGGGGGCCGAGGACGGGGGCTCGCTGGCGAGGCTTGCCGAGCTGCGCGTGGTCGACACCACGGGAGCCGACTCGGCGCGGCCGCATTACCGGAGCTTCATGATCGCGGAGCTGTTCCACTTTCGCCTGCCGCGAATCGACAGCGCGCGCGTCCACCTGGAGCGCATCGTCGCCTCGCCCGTCGAGGACACGGCCTACAGCAAGCGGGCCTTCTTCGCCCTGGCGTGGCTGGAGGAGGAGGCGGGAAACTCCGCGCGCGCGGATTCGCTGTACCGCGTGATGCTCGCGCGCTGGCCGGGCACCGAGTGGGCCAAGCGGGCCGAGATCGAGCTGGGCCTGCCCTCCACGGTGCGGACGGCCGACGACAAGGCCCGCGACCTGTTCCTGGCCGCCGAGGCGCTCATGGTCGCCGGCGCGCCGCCCGCGCGCGTGGCGCCGGCTTATCGCCGCGTGATCGAGGAATATCCCCAAAGCCGCATCGCGCCCCGCGCGCAATATGCCCTGGCCGTCCTCGCCGAGCGCGCGGCCGTGGCCGCTCCCGGCCAGGAGGCCGCGGATTCGGCCAAGGCGGCCTACGAGGCCGTGCGCGACGCGTATCCGGGCACGCCTTACGCCGACGCCGCCGACCGCTGGATCGCTTCGCTCGAGAGCGTGGTGGCCGCGGGCGATTCCCCGCTGCCGACCTACTCCACCGAGGAGGGCGAGGAAGAGGTGGAAAGCGACGAGTCCCGCCCCCGCGTCGAGAGATTGGACAGCAGGGGCGAGGAGGACTTGTACTAACGCGTCTGGGGGAGGAGGATTGTTTAATTACGAGTTACGAATTACGAGTTACGAATTACGAGTTACGAATTACGAGTTAC
>CBFGVC010000116.1:0-6362 GCA_965652255.1 uncultured Fibrobacteria bacterium
ACGGTCACGTCGAGGATGTTGCGCGCGTGGACGTTCTCGGCGGGCGGGTAGGCGACGAAGCTCCCGTCGGCCCCGCGCGCGGCCACCACGCTGATCTCCTTCTCGAAGGGCACGAGCTTCTCGAGGATGCAATCGTGGCCGGGGAAGCCTTCGAGGGCCTTGGCGGCCTCGTTGCCGTTTTTCACCTTGGCCTGCCCCTTGCCGTCGTAGCCGCCGCGCGCGGTCTTGAGGAAGGCCTCGAAGGCTTCGCCGCGGAACAGCGCGCGCGCCTCGTCGGCATCGCGCACGGCCGCGAACTCCGTGACGGGAATGCCGTTCTCGCGCGCGAAGGTCTTTTCGAGGATGCGATCCTGCGTCACCCGAAGCGCCGAGGAGGACGGGTGCACGGGCTTCCCGATGGACTCGAGGAATTCCACCGCCCCCGCGTCGACGTTCTCGAACTCATACGTGACGGCATCGCTGACCGAGGCAAGCTTCCTGAGCGCCGCCTCGTCGGCATAGGGCGCCTCGATCACGAGGTCGGCCACCTGGCCGCAAGGGGAGTCCGGAGAGGGCTCCAGCACGGCCACGCGATAGCCGAGCCGCTTGGCGGCCATGGCGAACATGCGGCCCAGCTGACCGCCGCCCAGGATGCCCAGCGTCGCGCCGGGAAGAAGGGTTTTCATCGTCCCACCCGCCTCACGCGTCGAGCCGCTGGGCCAGCACGGTGCGTTCCTGCTTCGCCATGAAGGCGGCCACGGCGCGGCGGTACTCGGGGAACTTCACGCCCAGGATGCGGGTGGCCAGCAGCCCCGCGTTGCGGGCGTTGCCGATCGACACGGTCGCCACGGGCACGCCGGCGGGCATTTGCACGATGGAGAGCAGCGAATCCAGCCCCTTGAGCTGCTTCGAGTTCACGGGCACGCCGATCACCGGCAAGGCCGTCATCGAAGCGGTCATGCCCGGCAGGTGGGCCGCCCCTCCCGCCCCGGCGATGATGACCTCCAGCCCGCGCTTTTGCGCCGAGGCGGCGTATTCGGCCATGAGCTTGGGCGTACGGTGGGCCGAGACGACCTTGGCCTCGCAGGGCACGCCCATTTCCTTGAGCGCCGCGACGGCCTCCTTCATGGTTTCCCAGTCGGAGGTGCTGCCCATGATCACGCCCACCAGGGGCTTGCGCGGGGCCTTGGAGGCGGTTTTCAAAGCCCGGGAGGGGGTTTTCGTTGCGGTCGATGGCTTCTTTGGGGGCATCTTCGGGGTCTCGCGGTGACCCGTGAAAAGATAGCCCCGGAAAGCAACTCCGGAGGCCTAGGGTGAGGTCAGGATGAGGCCCTCGGCTCCCACGATCACGAATCGTCCGTTCCCAAAAGCCACCGCGTTCAGCATGCGGTTCGTTCCTGATTCTTCCGCAGCCCAGTTAACGCCCCCGGGCCCCTTCGTATCTTTGCCCCATGTCCTCCTCCGTGCTCTTCGCCTACATCACCTGCCAAGACCCGGACGACGCCCGGCGCATCGGGAAAGCCCTCCTGGCCGAACGCCTCGCCGCCTGCGTGAACATCCTGCCGGGGATGGAATCGCATTACTGGTGGAACGGAAGGATCGAGTCTTCGGACGAGGCGGTACTGATCGCCAAGACGACGCCCGAGGCGCGCGAGGCGCTGCAGGAGCGCGTGCTCGACCTGCACGCTTACCAGACGCCCTGCGTCGTGTTTCTCCCCGTCCAGGGCGGGAATCCCGATTACCTCGAATGGATCGCCCGCGAATCCGAGGCGCCCTGAGATTCGAGCGATGGCCCGTCGCGACCTGCGTTCACCCCGGCTTTTCGTCGCGATCCGCTTTCCCGAACCGGTCCTCGAAGCCCTGGAGGACATCGCCTTCGGCGTCGCCGACGCCTCGTGGAATCCTTCGGAGCAGTATCACCTGACCTTGCGCTTCGTCGGGGATCCCTCTCCCCTCTCGATCCGCGACGTGGCTCGGGCCCTGCGCGAGGTTCAGGCCGAGCCCTTCACGCTGGACCTTCGCGGAACGGGGCACTTTCCCCTGCGCGGTTTTCCCGAGACCCTCTGGGTCGGGGTGGCGGAGAATCCGGCGCTCTCGAGCCTTCAGCGGCGGGTGGAAGCCGCGCTCCGCCGCGCGGGACTGCCGCCCGAGGGTCGGAACTTTCATCCCCACGTGACGCTTGCGAACGTGAAGGGTTGCGACCCGCGCGAGGTGGGAGAGTTTCAGGTCGCGAACGGGCTGTTCCGGCTTGACGGGATCGAGGTGACGGAGTTCCACCTGTGCTCGAGCGTGCTCAGGCCCGAGGGGGCGGAGCATACGGTGGAGGAGAGTTATGCGTTGGGGGCGATGGGGGAAATGATGGAGTGATGAAATGGATGGGATGATGGGGTGATGAGGAGTCAGGTTACGGCTTCTCCGCCACGATCTTTCCATCGCGGGAGAAATAAAGCTTCGTGCCGTGCATCTTCGCAGTCTCACGAGCTTTCTTGGAGGCCCGCTTGAGCGCAGCCAAGGTCGGAATCGGGAAGACAGCGACTGATTTCTTCGGCTGGGAGTGTTCGGCCTTTTTCATCTGCTTTTCTCCACCAGTTTCGGAGCTTCCCCGGAGTTGTCGTAAATCTCCCACGAATCGGCCCAAGCCGCATAGCCGGCTTCCTTCGGCAAGAACTCCCGCGCGAAAGTGGTCTTCCCCGCCCCGTTGGGTCCGGCGATGACGATGCAAACGGGACGTCGCGGCATGTCGGGAAAATAATCATTGGCGCGCGCTTCGATCCGTCTTCCTCGCCACTCCCAGGTACGACAGCATCAACGACCGCGTCGTGACGAAGCGGAAATCCTCCGGCACCACGCGCGTTGCGAGCATTTTCCAGAACGCGCGACGCCGGAAATCCGGGCGCACGCCCGTCCACGCGATCGGCTCCAGGCCCGACGCGCGGCAGTAGCCGGCCAACTCCCGTGGCTTGATGAACAGGCGCAAGACATGCATGTGATCGGGCGTGTTCCGCACGAACCACTCCACGCCCTTGATGATGACGAGCCATGAGAGTGGATTGCGGTTGAAGGTGTGAAAGAAGAAAAGCCCACCCGGCTTCAGGACGCGCGCGGCCTCGCGAACCGAGGCGGCGGGATCCTCGATGTGCTCGAGAAAATCCATGGAAGTCACCGCTTCGAAGGCTTCATCCGGATAGGGCAGCGAGAAGGCGTCGCCACGCACGTGATGCACGGAAGGATCCTCGCCGCGAGAGACGCACAGGCTCGAATGGGAAGCGTCCAGCGCGTGCACCTCGTGCCCGTCGGCGCGCAAGGCCCGCGCGAGGAACCCCGCCCCGCAGCCCACGTCGAGTATCCTCAGCGAAGACCCCGGACGCCCGTTTCCCCCGACAGGCCCCCCCATCATGTTCCCGAGTTGTTCCCGGACCCAGGCCTGCTTGGCAAGCCCTTCCGCCCTGAGCAGCGCGACGGGGTCATCCTGCGCGTGCAGCCAGCGCGCGCCCAGGTCATCGTAGAAGGCGTTGTTTACGGGGATGTCTTCGGCGCCCACGGTCCGTTCCAGTAAAGGAGTTGCCAGAGGAAAAATCCCGAGACGAGCGCCGCCTGCGCAAGCAGCCAGCCCGTTTCCCCCGCGCGCCACAGCAGGTAGATCGCCAGGAACAGGACGGGATGCAAAACGAAAAGCAGCGCGTGCAACCACTGCTCGACGGGCTCGCAGTGTCGCGCGTGGATCCATTCGTCCTTGGTGACGAAGAGGCAGGAGAAGATCGCCAGCGCGAGGAAAACCCCCGTCCACGGCGCGGCGTGCGGGAGCAAAAGGGCCGACGACAGCGGCGCGAGGACGGTGAGGGTGTCGAGCGGATGCCCGACGCGCTCCCAACGCGGCAGGCCGCGGCCGCGGTGAAAGACGAACTCATCCACGGCCATCAACGTTCCTTGCGCGACGAACGCCAGCAACGCGAGGGGGACCACTACCGTCGACGAAGGCATGTTCGGGGGGCTCCGGATTCAAAGCTTTCGCATGACCGCGCCGTAAAGCGTGAGCCCGGGACCGAACGCGAGGCTGACCACGGGCGTTCCCGGGGCGACGGACGGATCGCGCAGGATCCGGTCCCAAATGTGCGGGAGCGTCGCCGAGGACATGTTCCCGCGCTCGAACAGGATCTCGCGCGACGCAAGCAGCCGGCGCGGGTCGAGCTTCATCCACTCCTCCACCTTGTCGACGATGCGCGGGCCGCCGGGATGAACCGCCCACACCGCCTGGTCGATCTCCGTGCGCGCGAGGCCGGAGGCGCGGGCCAGCCCGTCGGCGAAGGCGTCGAGTTCGGGCCCCACCTTGTCGGGCACATCGCGCGAGAGCGTCATGCGCATGCCGAAGTCCCCCGGCGACCAGCGAATGTCCGCCAGCGAGCGCGGAACGATGCGCTCGGCGAATCCGAGCACCTCGAGCCTGCCGCCCTCCGGAGCTCCCCCCTCCCCTTCCCGTCCGGCATCGCGAAGGCTGTAGCGGATGAAGCCGTCGGCGAAAAGCGATTGCACGACCAGTTGTTCAGGATCGTGACGGGCGGGATTGAGGTGCAAGGAGCACACCTCCGTATGCACGATGTCGCAGCGGCCTTCCTCCCGGAAGCCGCCGGGACGCCCGGAAGCCAGGTACCCGGCCGCGATGCGCACGGCGGGCAAGGCGGCGTAGCATCCCATGTGATAAGCGTGGGTGACCCTCGTCGCGGAATGCCAGCCGCGTTCCTCCACGAGGACCTGGGGAGCCGAGGGGGCGGCATAACCCGTGCAGGTGACGTGGAGGATCTCCCCCGGGGGGGCGGCTCCGTCGTCGCTTCCGGGATCGTACAAGGCACGCAGGGCGCGCTCGGCGAATCCGGCGAAGGCGTCCATGCGCGCCCCCGTCGAGGCGCCTTGGGGGACGCGATCGAGGGGGAAGAGTTCCTTGCGCGAGAAGTCCTCGTCGAGGAACTCGTCGATTTCGCTGTAACGGAATCCGACCGTTTCGGGCGAGGGTGCGAAGCGTCGCAGGTGCCGTTCCATTTGGCGGCGGAAGGCTCCGGGGTCGAACCCCGGGTCGCCCGCCCGGACGGTTTCCTCGGAACGGGCATGCGCCGCGGCCAGCCAGCGCACGATGTCGGCGTGGGAGCCCCGGTGAGCGGGCAGGTGGACCCGGAAGTTGGAGAGGACGGGAGCGCCGGACATGGGAGGAAGATACAACTGGGGGACGAGCGAGATGGGGAACTGGAACGACGATCGGGGAAGCGGGAGCGTCTCCCGGATCCGGAAAGTGGATGTCGCCTGGGTCGCGGCGAGTTCTCAGGCCGGAATGCGGTACCCTTTACGGCTTCCCGGTATCCGGAAATTCGCCTCCACCCGACAACTGGGAAGGCGTATGGGAACTAAATCTGCCGTGCGATAAAATCAGCATTGGCAAGCGTGCGATGATGGCGTCACAAGCAGACGCTGCCGCCCGAAACCAGAAGTTCTTAAAAAATCATGGCGTTGATACAGTCAGTGAATTCCCCACGATCACCAAGCGCGACCCAGTCCAGGCTGCTGACTTGAAATCCGCACTCGATACGGAGTATGGCAGCGGATTCCACGTCGCTCCATCCAAGCCGGCATAGCGAATCGCGCCGCCATCCCCGCAAAGAATCAGCAGATCACCCGCCCGTACAACCGAATACAGCGCCGAGTTCGTACCAAAATCGCGTAATGTCCAAGCCACTCCGTCAGGCGATGTGAGCACCACATTACCTGATCCCCCTCCGCCGGAGCCTGCGGCGACCCAGTGCGTGCCCGACCAAATCACGGTGTTTAGATTTCTAGTGGTACCTGAGGTCTGTGCCGTCCACGCGACCCCGTCCGGCGATGTCCGGATCATGCCGCCTACACCGACCGCCACCAACAGATCGTCGTTTGAAGCCACGGCGTTCAGTGAATTTCCGAAAGTCGCGGCCACGCCCGAAGACCGGGCAGTCCATGTGGCCCCATCCGGCGAGGTCCGGATTCTTCCGAAATCCCCCACTGCTACCAACTGGCTTCCCGTCCAGACGATTGCCATCATGGTATCGTTTCCACCAAAGGGGTGCGAAGACCAAGTGACGCCGTCACCTGATGTCAGGGCTTGTCCCGTACCCGAGTTCAACCCGACCCATTGCGTTCCCGCCCACACGACGGCCCCCCCATATTGTCCCGCTTCAACCCCTCGACTGGTCCAGTCCACCCCATTCACGGACGTGAAAACACTTCCGAAATAATCCAATGCGATCAGCTGGCCGCTGCTTCCGGCCGCAACGTGGCGAAAGCCGTGCGATGACGGCTGTGCCGTCAGCTTTCCCAAAGCCAGAATAGTTGCCGCCACCCGGGCCTCACCGTCGAAGCTATCC
>CBFGVC010000117.1:0-6322 GCA_965652255.1 uncultured Fibrobacteria bacterium
GACGCCCCAACGGCATCGAGGGGCGGAAAAGGTAGGAAAAGAGCGGGGAGCGGGGAAGGCGGGAGGGGGGAAGACAATGCGGCGATAGAACAATGCAACAATGAACACAAGGGGCTTTCAGGCTGGCTCGTGCTGCATTGTTCCATTGCTGCATTATTCTATTGCCCGATCCGAGCGTCCTGATCGAAAACCGCGATTTCGGGGACTTCTTCGGGGGTCCCGGGTCGTCCGGCAATCTTTCGGAATCGAGCGTTTTGGCGAATTCTAGGTCATGGGGGCGAGGTGCTCCCGGCTCCCCGCTCTCCGCTCCCTGCTAAAGCTCCGGCAGCCGATCCAGGAACCGGGTCCGGGCGACCCAGCGGCATATCGGTTTCACCGCTTGCTTCGCGGCCTCGGCCACGGCCTCGTCCGCGAACAGCGCGAACACGCTCGCCCCGCTCCCGCTCAGCATCGCAGCAGCGGGGGAGTGCGATGACAACGAATCCCGAACATCCCGGATCTCCGGATGTCTCCCCAGCACGGGCTCCTCGAAATCATTGCGCAGCTCCGCGTAGAGCGAAAGGTCGTTCGGATTCGCGGCGTAGCGCTCCTTGAACGCGGGCCACAGGTTTCCGAACCGGCCGTCGCGATCCTCACGCAGGCGCGCCAGCTCGCGGTAGGCCCAACCGGTGTCGACGTGGCAGCGCGGCGTGGCGATCACGACATGAAACGGGAACGGCGCCGGGGCGGGGGTCAAGGCTTCGCCGCGGCCTCCGCCGAAAGCCGTGGCGGAAGAAAGAAAGAACGGCACGTCGGAGCCGAGCTCCGCGGCCAGGGCCCGCAGCGCGTCGTCGCCGAGGCCGAGCTTCCAGGTCGCGTTCGCCAGGCGCAAGGCCGCGGCCGCGTCGGAGCTTCCGCCGCCGAGCCCCGCGCCCGCGGGCACGTGCTTCCCCAGCGTGAAGCGGATCCCCGCCTGCGCGGGCGCAAGCCCCCGGATACCGTCGGCGAAGCGCTCGCGCAAAAGGCGCGCGGCCTTCAGCACGAGGTTGTCGTCGGGTTTCTCCGTCAGCCCTTCCGCGCCCGCGAGCGCGAGCCCGTCCCACGGCTCCGCCCAGAGCGTATCCCCGGCTTCGACCGCCTGGAACAACGTGCCGATCTCGTGATATCCGTCGTCGCGCTTGCCGCGCACCTCGAGGAAGAGGTTGATCTTGGCGGGGCAGGGGAGGGAGAGTGGAAGCTTCGGGGACATGGCTTCGGAAATTACGAATTACGAATTACGAATTGAACGCAGGCATGCCTTGCGTGAAGCATTTGGGGCCTTCTCCGAAGCCCTTCAATGATGTTGCATGCTCGAACTCCCCCCTTTTATTCGTAATTCGTAATTCGTAATTCGTAATTTTCCCGATATGCCTACCTCCGTCCGCCATCTCCTCAACCTCGTCGACCAGCCGTCCGCGCTCGTCGAGGAGCTCGTCCGCGACGCGGCGCGCCTGCGCGCCGAATTCAAGAAGAAGGGCCCGTCCGACGCGCTCAAGGGGCGCACGGCCGCGCTGTTCTTCGAGAAGCCCAGCCTGCGCACGCGCGTGACCTTCGAGGTCGCCATGATCCAGACCGGAGGCGCGGCCGTGGTCCTCGACCCGCAATCCATCTCGCTGGGCAAGCGCGAGTCCGTCCACGACGCGGCCAAGAGCCTTTCGCGCTGGGTCGATTGCATCGTCGCGCGCACCTTCTCCCAGTCGCTGGTGGACGACCTCGCGCGCCACGCCTCGGTGCCGGTGGTCAACGCCCTCACCGACGAGGAGCATCCCTGCCAGGCGCTCGCCTTCGGGCAGATGCTGCTGGAGCGGCGCGGCGATCTCAAGGGCGCCCGCGTCGCCTTCGTCGGCGATGGCAACAACGTGGCCAACAGCCTCGCCGCCTTGGCCGGCCACTGCGGCATGCACTTCACGCTCGCCTGCCCGGAAGGCTTCGAGATGCCCGCGACCCTCGTGAAGAAGGCCGAGGCGCTCTGCCGCGCCTCGGGCGGCAGCGTGCGCACGACGCGCGATCCTCGCGAGGCGGTCCGTGACGCGGACGTCATCTACACCGACGTGTGGGTGAGCATGGGGGAGGAGGCCCAAGGGGCCGAGAAAGCCCTCAAGTTCAAGGAGTACCAGGTGAACGGCGGGCTGCTCGCGGCCGCGCCCGCGGAGTGCGTCGTGACGCACTGCCTGCCCGCGCATCCCGGCGAGGAGATCACCCAGGAAGTGATGGATTCGCCGCGCTACGTGGCCTTCGACGAGGCGGA
The DNA here is from genome assembly GCA_965652255.1 of uncultured Fibrobacteria bacterium. Classification (GTDB taxonomy): domain Bacteria; phylum Fibrobacterota; class Fibrobacteria; order UBA11236; family UBA11236; genus UBA11236. The sequence goes on from CBFGVC010000117.1 coordinate 2,267, forward strand.
GAACCGGCTGCACGCGCAAAAGGCGGTGCTGCTGAAACTCATCGACGGCTGAACGGCGCTCATGCCTCGCCCCAAGCTGCACAGCGACTCCGCCGTCCTCGCGGCGGCGCTGGCCGTGCTCTTGCGGAAGGGGCCGGCGCACTTCACGCTTTCGGACGTGGCGGGGGAGGTCGGCATCTCGCGCGCCGCGCTCATCCAGCGCTTCGGCGACAAGTCCGGGCTCCACCACCGCGTGCGGGCCGAGATGACGCGCGAGGTTCACGCGTACTTCGACGGCCTCGATAGCGCGCGCTTCGGCCACGGCCTCGCGCCGCTCTGGGAAATGCTGCGCGATCTCATCGCGGGCATGGGCGCGGGAGAGAATACTCCCGGCTATCTGCTGTTGTACTGGGGCGACGTGCAGGAGCCGCGCCTCCGCCGCCTGGCCCTCGAGAGCGACGAGCGCGTGCGTCGTGAAATCGCGACGCGCCTTCCCGCGAGCCCGCACGACCCCGCCGTGGCCGCGAGCCTCATACATGCCGTGATCCAAGGCGCATGCATGCAATGGCTGATCTGCCGCGAGGGTAGGCTCGTCGACTTCATGATAGGCCAGACCCGCAAGCTCCTTCAGGTCCTGTACCCCGGACACGATTTCGCCTAAGTACCGGAAGAAGGCGAAACCGATCAAAAATCCCCAAAATTTTGCTGGAGTCTTTATATAACCTACACGTAGGTTATATTTAGGATTCTCGGAACGCCCATTCCGAAAATCCCCATGAATCCGCTGCCCCCACCTCCGCGATCCAAGCCCATACCGCTTCAGTCGGCGCGGCCGACCTCTGCCCTGGGGCTGTTCCCCGAGGAGCTCGCTGCCCTGTTTTCGGCAACCGACGGAGGGGAGGGAGGGGGCATGCCGTATGCGGAACTGTTCCGGGAGCCGCCTTCGCCCAGGCTTTTGGCTTGGGCGCGGGAGCGTGGCCTGTCCTGCCGTGTCCTCACGCCTCTCGGCCGCGAGCGCGGCGAGGCCTCCGAGAAGTTCCTGTTCGGGCTGGCGGACGGGCGGGCCATCGAAAGCGTCCTGATCCGTCGCCACGACGGCTTTACCGCGTGCATTTCTTCGCAAGTGGGCTGCGCCTTCGCCTGCCGGTTTTGCGCCTCGGGCCAAGCGGGCCTGAAGCGTCACCTGACGCCGGGAGAGATCGTCGAGCAGGTCGTGCGCCTGGGAGGGCGCGTGAACCGGATCGTGTTCATGGGAATCGGGGAACCCCTCGCCAATTACGACAACGTGATGAAGGCGATCCGGATCCTGCGGGACAGGCGGGGGATGGACTTCCCCACCACGGGCATCACCGTGTCCACGATCGGGATTCCGGAGGCGCTGCGGCGGTTGCGCGAGGAGCATCTCGCCCTCAACCTGACGATCTCCCTGCACGCCACCACCCAGGAGACGCGCGATCGCCTGGTTCCCGGCGCGCGGCGCCATCGCCTGGAGGATGTCGTGAACGCCGCGCTGAGCTGGGCCGATCGGCATAACCGCGTCGCGACCTTCGCCTATCTCCTGCTTCCCGGCGTCAATGACGCGCCCGACGACGCGCGCCGCCTGTGCGCGATGTTGGCGGGAAAAAAGGCGCGCGTGAACCTGATGCGCTGGAACGCCGTGGAGGGCATCGGGCTGCCCGGAACCGATGAGAGGCGCCTGGGGACGTTCCGCGACAGGTTGACGCGTGGGGGCGTCGCGGCCGTGGTGCGCGACACGCGCGGGCGCGACATCGATGCGGCCTGCGGTCAGCTGTGGCTGCGCGACCTCCGCGGCGCTCCGGTGGCCGCACAACGCGCGCCAGACGCTCAGGGAAGCGGCCCAGGCCCGGAAGGGGAGAGGAGGATCCGATGCTGAAGGTTTGATCCGGTACTAGCGGAAAACCAGAAAATCGGAAATCAGAAATATGAAAGGAAACGAGAACGGCGGTGCCTTCCCGTTTCCGATTTCTGGTTTCCTATTTCCGATTTTTCTCCATCACCACTCCGACGCCTCCACCCCCATCTCCTCCAGCTCCCGTATCGCCGCGGCGTAGTCCGCGTTGCGCGGCGCCTTGTCCTTGAAGTGCCCGAGGATCAGGTCGAGCTTTTCCTCGGAGAAGGTCAGCTTCATCTGCTTGGTGATCTTGCCCTTGTAACCCCACTCCTTCATGAGCGCCTCGGTCATCTCGTATGCGTCGTCGAGGGCGTAGAAGTTCATCTCCGACGACTGGAAGGCCACGCAGGCGTCCATCTCCATGCACTCGGGCGGCTCGCCGCCCTGCTCCATCCACCTGTGCTGGTGGCGCTTGCGCACCTCCATCGACTTCTCCAGCCGCATGTACCCGATCACGAAGAAACGGCCGCGAAACTCCTCGCGCGTGCCTTGGTAGCGCGTGCCGAACAGGAAGTAGCGGCGGCGCGCCTTGAAGGCGGCCGCGCGCGTGCGCGCCTCTTGGCACTGGATCACGCCGTAGGTGCCGCTTTCGTAGTTCGGCTCCAGCACGGGGCGGCCCTCGGCGTCGGTGAGGTCGCGCACCGGCAGCGCATGGCGCCTGGAGCTGTTCACGTGGATGAGCACGCCCTCGGTCTTGCCGCGATAATCCTGCCAGCCGTTCGTCATTGCCATGATGCGTTCCTTCGGGTGAGCCTCGCGGCGATGCCGCGAGGGGGGCGTGCGAGGTGCCGGAGGCTTTCCGGTTTTTCCGCGCCGCCGGTCGTGGAAAATTTTTAAGAGGGGAAAATCCGGACCGGAACCGCGCTTGGCGGGGGGGCGATATGCAGAGAAATGCGATTCATGCGCTTTTGGCCCGTTTTTTCCGTTCGGTCCTCCCAATATACACCGAAAAAGGGAGGGGAGGGGGGATTCTTCGCGGGCGAAGCTCCCCTCGCTCCGGCTTCGTTGACAAATCGCCTCACCCTACCCCCGGCGCTTGCGCGCTACCCCCTCCCCTCTCCATGAATGAATTCGAGGAGTTCCAGGTCAGGACTCCTGGAGAGGGGAGGGGGCGTGATCTTTTCTTTTCCAACCTGCGCGCGAAAGGAAGAGTTCTCCCCCTCTCCATCCTCGCGCAGCGTTGGATGGAGAGGGGCCGGCGCCGCAGGCGCCGGGGGTGAGGCGCGTAGCGACGAAGAATCGTCGGCGAAGGATCCCGAAGGAAGCTTCGATCCCGAAGGCAGTCCCCCCTACAATTCCACCCTCTCGGCTTTCACCGCGCGTCCCAGGAAGAGCGATGCCAGTCGCGTGAACCCCTCGGTCTGGTCGGTGGTCAGGAACCGTTCCCCGCCCCCGCGCGAGAGGCGCGTAGCGATCTCGGGGTGGCGGCGCAAGTAGTCCTCCAGAGCGGGTGCGACGATGTCGGCCTGGACGAGGATCTTCGTGCGCTCCGGCACGATGCTCCGGATCACGGGGTAAAGCAACGGATAGTGGGTGCAGGCGAGCAGGAGCGCCTCGGGCGCTTCCCCGCCCATTCGTTCCAGCGTCTCGCGCCAGTACTTGCGCACGAAGTGCTCGAGGCCGGGCCCTTCGAGCTCGCCCGATTCGACGAGGGGGACGAGCAGCGGACAGGCCACCTGCGTGAGCCGCACTTGCGGGGCGAGCTTCTCGAGTTCCAGCGCGTAGCTGTCGGATCGCACCGTGCCTTCGGTGGCCCAGAGGGCCACGCTGCTGCCCGGGGCGCTTGTTGCCAGCGACTCCGCGGAAGGCCGGATGATGCCGAGCACGCGGCGGTCGGGCCACTTCGCCGGCAAAAGCTTCTGCTGGATCGTCCGCAGGGCCTTGGCCGAGGAAGTGTTGCAGGCGATGACCACGAGGGGGCAGCCTTGGCGGAACAGGTGCTCGACGCCCTCGGTGGTGAAGCGGAGGATGGCGTCGAAGGAGCGGCTTCCGTAAGGCGTGCGCGCCGTGTCGCCGAGGTACAAGGCGTCGTAGGCCGGCAGCCGCTCACGAACCTTGCGGTACACCGTGAGGCCGCCGACGCCGGAATCGAAGAATCCGAGGGGCATGGGGGAAAGATAACGGAGAGCGGGGGGCGGGGAGGGATTCTGTCGGGGTCGGTTCTT
>CBFGVC010000118.1:0-6280 GCA_965652255.1 uncultured Fibrobacteria bacterium
CGTTCCCCGCGCATGCGAGGATGAGCCGGCCTCCTTGTCGGTCCTGAAAATCCGGCCTACCGAAAGTGGTCCTTCTTAAAGCGCCACCCGATACTTCGTGCTTCTCCCCCCCGCATCTCCCAGTCGCGCGATGATACCCGCTACCAGCATGTCTTGAAGGTCGCGCGTCGCGGTGGCCCTTGAGGTCTTGGCGAGCTCGGCATAAAGTCCTGCGCTGATGCCGCGTTTCAGGATTTCGGGCCCTTCCTCCAGCGCGCGGCTGATTCCCAGCTTTTGCCGCTCATTGAGTTGGGCCTGAAAGCGGTCGAAGAGGCGAACCTTGCGCAGGGTAAAATCGATCATGGCCTCGGCATTCAACTGTGCCTGCAGGATAACTCCGATGAAATAGTGAATCCAATCCGTGATGTCGATCGAGCGTTGGGCCTGCTTGAGCGCTTCGTAGTAGGCTTTCTTCTTCGCGTCGATAGCCTCGGAAAGGCTCAAAAGGACGGGGCGCCCGATTCCTTGCGAAAGTGCTTTTTCCGCGATGGCGCGACCGATGCGGCCGTTCCCGTCCTCGAACGGGTGAATGCTTTCGAAATACAGATGAGCGATGGCGCAACGGATCGGAGCGTGGCGCAGACGATTTTTGCTAGCATCGGCACTGCGATTGAACCAGGAAATGAATCGCTCCATCTCGCGTGGCACACGCGAGGAAGGCGGAGCTTCGTAGTGGACCTTCTCCCTGCCGATCGCCCCGGAAACGATCTGCATGGGCTCCTCATGATCCCTCCAGGCGCCCACGCGGATGTTCCGGGCCCCATCCAGAAGCAGGGCATGCCATGAGAACAAGGTTTCTTGCGTCAGGGAATCCCGCCATGTTTTTCTGACGTCGACCATCAAGGAGGCGGCTCCGGCGGCGCGCTTGTCCCTGACTTGGCGGTTTACAGCATGCAAGCCAAGATTTTTTCGAAGTGACGAATGCACATCTTCCCGGTTCAGGAACTCTCCCTCGATCCGGGACGTCTTGATGGCCTCGGCGGTCATGAGGTTGATGACGGCCTCTTGTTGCGACTCATCCGGCAGGGCATCCCAAGTGCCTGCAAGCGATCCCGTTTTTTCAGCGAATGAGACCAGGGCATCTTCCAGCCCCGCGAGGTCGTACTTGAAATTGGGCCATTCATTCCGTTGCCAGTTGTAATGGAGCATGAGGCGAATATAGCCCCTATTCACCTCAATTAAACCTGATATTTGAGGCGAATAAACTCATTTATTCGCCTCAAATATTGCGATGAGTGAGTAATTAGCCAAAAATCGGGGGTTTCCGGCGCTTATCCGTTCCCCCGTGTGAAAGCACGGGGCCTGGTCGAAGGTTGAAACGGAGGCTGGGCGCCCCGACCTCCGTCTAGTGGCCCCCGTCCCGCGAGGCCTAAGGCCCCATCGTCTTCACGTACGAGAGCTGCCCGTTCGCCACCCGCATGATCACGACAGGCTTGGCCGCCGCGTTGCCGCGCGCGTCGAAGTCGATGATTCCCGTGATGCCCGGAAAACCATCCATGCCCGCGAGGGTGTCCCGCAGGGCGGATGGATCGTCGGTTCCCGCGCGGCGCATCGCGTCGATCAACAGCATGACCGCATCGTAGGCGAGCGCGGCAGCCGCGTCGGGCTCCGCCTCGCGGCCGTACAAGGTCTTGTAGGCCTCCACGAATCCTTCCGCCGGCGGAGCATGCCGTTCCGAGGTGAAGTGCGTCGCGAAGTACGCCCCGTTCAGGGCTTCGCCGCCTTCCTCGAGCAGCGTGGAGGTGTGCCAGCCGTCGCCGCCCATGAGGAAGAACCCCAGTTCCATCTCCCGCGCCTGGCGCGTGATCCGGGCCGCCTCGGCGGAATTTCCCGGAACGAAGAGCACGATCGGGCCGTCGCCCCGCAGCCGCGCCCTCACGGCCCCCAATTGCGCCCGGAAGCCCGTGTCGCCGGCGGCGTAGCTTCCACGCGAGACGATCGTGCCGCCGGCCTCGTTGAAGCGGCGCGCGAAGGCCTCCGCCAGGCCGGCGGAATACGCGTTGTCCGCCTCTTGCAGGACGGCCGCGCGTTCGGCCTTCAACTCCTCGCGCGCGAAGGAGGCGAGGGCGTGGCCCTGCGCGGAATCCGGGAACCCGATGCGGAATTCCGATCCCGAGGGCGATCCCCCATGCGCGGCGGAAGAGATCACGGGGATCACGGCATCGACGGCGACCGGGATGGCAACCGCATCGAGTGGGGTTCGCGGGCCGATCAAAAGCGCCCGGACGCCTCCCTCCTCGACCAGCTTCCGCGCCGCGACGAGGGAAGCCTCCGCGGTCCCGCGACCATCCTCGGTGATGAGCCCGACCTTGCGCTTGATTACCGGCTCCGACAGGTTCGTTTTCTCGATGGCGAGTTGGGCGCCGCGCCGCGCGCCCTGCCCGTACACCGACATCGGGCCGGTGAGCGGCACGACTTGCCCGATGAAGATCGCCGACGTGTCGGATCCGGGACCGTCCGGCGAGTGGCAGCCGTAGATGCAGGTGAATTTCCCCGCGCTTCCGAGCCACATCCAGATTCCCACGACCAGGAAAAACCCCGCTATCACGAACCACCAGGATCTCCGCATGACGCGCCTCCTTCCCTGCAAGTCAACATACAAGAGGGAAGTAATCGATCAAGGCGCGTCCCTTGCGGAGGCTTGCGCGCTTGTTACGGCGCTTATCCGAAAGACATGCCGGCGGCTTTTAACTCGCCTTCGCCGGGGTGAGCGGGAGCGGATTCCTTAGCAGTACCTTCGCGCCAACTCCGCGAAGGCCGTGTCGGGATTCCGGGCCAACCACTCCTCCGTGAGCGCGCGTCCCCAAAGACGACTTTCCACCGAGTTGTACCAATGCACTACGAGCGTGTCGGGGCGCAGCATCGCATCCAGATGTCGTGCCGTTCCGGATTTGAACCAGTGCGACGCGATCTCGGGGCCCAATGGAAAGAAGCGGGAGGACGGGAGGACGTCGAAGCGTTGGCGGGCCTCCGGCGGATTCACGCGCGTCTCATAACGCCGAACCGCGCGTTGCAGAAGGTGCGTGCCCAGGCGGAAGCGCTTCACGCGTTCACCGGGCGGAAGCTCCGTCGCCATGCGAAAGCACAGGTCGAGGAACGGATGCCCGGCCTCCGCGCCCATCACGGCGTTGTTGGCTTCAGCGGGATACAGGACTTCGAGGGCGCGGAAGGTACGCCACCCTCCGGGCAGCCAGGCGAAGGCCTGTCGCGCCGCGAGCCGCGCGCCCGCGGCCATCCAACGAAAGGGATTCCGGCTCGCGAACAAGTCCGCGGGCAGCGACAACGGTTCCGCCCCGCAGAATCCCGAACGATCCAAAAGCCGCGAAGGATCCCGCCCCCCGTCCTCCTTCTCGTCATGAAGCGTGATGGTGTCGAAATCGAGATACACCCCGCCGAGCTTGTAGAGGGCCGCGAGGCGGATGAGGTTGGCCTTCGTCGCGGGCGAAAGCCCCTGGGCGAACAATTCGCGCGCGATGGCATCGGATCCGTGCGGCAACCCGTCGAACCAGGCCTCGTCGGCGCGCGCCTGACGGAGCTCCGGCCACTCGGCGGCCTCGCCGAGCTTGTTCCTGATCCCTTCCGGATCATCGACGATCAGCAGGATTTCCTCCGGCCGGAATCCGCGCCGCGCCGAGCGCAGCGCGAGCAGGTTCGCGAAGGGGAACTCCGCGCCGAACCAGATGAAGATGATGCGATTGGGAATCATGGCGAATGCGAAATGAGAAATGAGAAATGCGAAATGGAAAACACGAAAGAGATGGATGCTTGGCGCGAAAGACAAGCAGGGTGTGAGAAAGGCGCGAGAAGAGCGCTTTGTCGTTCATTTCTCATTTCGCATTTCTCATTTCGCATTTGAAGCCCCTTCGACAACCCCCTTGTAAACCTCCATCTCCCTCTCGAAGCACCTTTCCCACGTCAACCCTTGCGCGTACTCGACCGCGCGGCGGGATTTCTCCGGCCACGAGGCGCGGGCGCGCCAAAGCGCTTCCACCGCGGCGGCCAGGGCCTGCGGATCGGCGACGGGAACGGTCAGGCCTGCTCCCGAGGCCTCGATGTGCTCGCGCGCCGCGCCTTGGTCGGCGGCGACGAGGATTTGCCCGCAGGCGAGTGCTTCCACGATGGAGAGGCCGAAGGTCTCCCAACCGCTGAGGGCCAGTCCCATGTCGCACGAGGCGTACCACGCCGCCATGTCGGCGGGTTCGCGAACGAACCCTATGTAGCGCATGCGGGCGTTGGCCTTCACGGCCGCGAGGACGCGATCGAGATCGGGGCCGGTGCCCGCGAAGACGACCGCCGGCTCGTGCCCCAGGCGTCGGCTGATCTCGGGATAAGCCTTGAGAAAGGTGCGCAGACCCTTTTCCTCGGCGAAGCGGTGGCCGAAAAAGATCGTGAGGCGCCCGGGAAGCCCCGCCTTCAATACCGCCGCGCGCGCCTCGACCCTTCGCCCCGGATGAAAAGTTTCGACGTTCACGCCCAGCGGCACGTGGTGGAGGTTGCGGATCCCGTGCGCGCGCATTCGCCCGAGGATGACGCGGCTCGGCACGATCACCGCGTCCATGCGGTTGTACCGCCGTCGCGCGTAGGCCCAGGCGAGCTTCTCCGCGAGCTTGCCGATTCGGTCGCCGAAGCGGGAGAAGAAACGGCCGACGTAGGTCACGGGGAAATCGGCATGCCAGAAGCCCACGATCCGGGGGCGTGGTTCCAATCCACGGATCGCCCGGTGGATCCTCCCCGGCAACAGGTACGGGCTGCCGACCTCGATGACATCGGGACGATGCCGCGCGATCACCTTCCGAAGGGCGGCGACGGTGGGGCACAGGCGATACTCCCAGTTTCCCGGAAACTTGAACGCGGGAACATGCTCCACGACGGATCCCCCTCCCGGGGATTCGGTGAACGCGCGGGAAGCCCCCATCACCATGACATGGCGCACGTCTTCCCGGTCGCGGAAGTGCGCCATCTTTTGGAGATGGTAGCGGCGCACGCCTCCCCCCGACGGGCTCCAGAACTCATTGACGTCGAGGATGACCATCGGGGCGGACATGGGGAAAAGGTATTTCACGGACGGGGGCAGGTGGTAGGGATTGCGCGCTCCCGGGCTTCCCGGTTATCTTGAGCCGGATCGCCACCCTCCGTGCACCTTCGCCACCTGCCACCTGCCACCTGCTACCTTCCTCCATCCCCATGACCTATCTCCTTTTCGCCCTGGGTCTCGTCCTCCTCGTCGCCGGCGCCGAAATCCTCGTGCGCGGCGCGAGCCGCCTCGCCGGCGCGCTCGGCATCTCGCCGCTCGTCGTGGGCCTCACCGTGGTGGCCTTCGGGACCAGCGCTCCCGAGATGGCCGTGAGCGTGCAGGCCGCCGCGCGCGGCGGGGGCGAGATCGCCATCGGCAACGTGATCGGGAGCAACATCTGCAACGTATTGCTCATCCTCGGCCTCTCGGCGGCGATCTCGCCCCTCGTGGTCGCGCAAAAGCTGGTGCGCGTCGAGGTGCCCCTTCTCATCGCCGCCACGGCGCTGGCGTGGATCCTGATGGTCGATGGCACGCTGGGCTTCCTGGACGGCGCGCTTCTCTTCGCCGGCATCGTCGCCTACACCGTGTTCGCCGTGGTGCAGGGACGCAAGGAATCGGCCGAGGTCGAGGCGGAGTACGCGGGCAAGTTCGGAAGACGCGGCGCGCGCGGCATCCTCCTCGACGTGCTGTTCGTCGCCGGCGGGTTGGTCCTGCTCGTGCAGGGATCGAACTGGCTGGTGGAGGGAGCGACCACCATCGCCCGCGCGCTGGGCGTGGACGACCTCATCATCGGGCTCACCATCGTGGCCGTGGGCACCTCGCTTCCCGAGCTGGCCACCTCGGTGATCGCCAGCATCCGCGGCGAGCGCGACATCGCCGTGGGCAACGTCGTCGGCAGCAACCTTTTCAACGTGCTGGCCGTGCTCGGCCTCGCCGGCCTTTTCGCTCCCGGCGGCGTGACCGTTCCCGCCTCGGCGCTGGTCGTGGATTTGCCCATCGTCCTGGCCGTCTCGATCGCCTGTCTGCCGATCTTCTTCACCGGCTACTCCATCGCGCGCTGGGAGGGCTTCGTCTTCCTGGGATACTACGCGGCATACACGGCGATGCTCGTTCTGACCGCCACCGACCACGGGTCGCTTGGCGCCTTCCGCGTCGCGATGTTCGGGTTCGTCATCCCCCTTACGGCGCTGACGGTGGGCGTGAGCGTTTACAGGAACGTGAGGGGAA
>CBFGVC010000119.1:0-6241 GCA_965652255.1 uncultured Fibrobacteria bacterium
GGGGCGCTGCTTCGCCCGCTGGGCGAAACGCTTTACTGGTTGCCGCCGCTCAACACGCCGACCGCCGATCTCGACCGGCTGGCGGAGGTGACGGACGCCGCGATCCGGGCGGCGAGGGGGAGGCAGGGGTGGTGAGGAGATAGAAGGGGGATGTCCTGAAACAGGCCGGCATCAGTGGGCAGTGGGCATAGGACAATGAAAACAAAAGCGCGAGCGGTTTTTTCGTTCATTGCCCACTGCCCACTGCCCATTGTCCATTCGCTCCCTCCGCTGTCCTTATTCGTTTCCCCGGGCAACCCTTCTCCCCCGAAGTTCCCCCCGCCGATTAGCTAATATTCGAAGCCACGCCCCCATACGGGCACCCCTCATTGGAATTCGTTGCAAAGGATGCAAGCATGAGCGCGAAATACCTGGTCTTCTGCGAGGACGCCTCCAGCCGCAAGCAAATCGAGGAGATGCTCGCCGCCGTCTCGCTGCCGCACGAGTCGCTGGCCTTGGGCGACCTGCTCGTCAAGGGCCGCGCCGACGGCTACGGCGCGGTGATCGCCGAGCACGAGACCTGGCAGCGGAACGCCTCCATCCTGCGCTACTTCGAGTGCCTCGACGTCATCAACCAGAAGCCCCTGCTCGTCTTCAGCCGCCACAAGAAGCAGAACGGCCTCAAGCTGCGCCGCAGCAAGGCCCAGACGCTCCACGGTTCCCTGCCCGCGCAGATCAAGGACGTCCAGCCTCTCCTGCTCCAGCTCGCCTGAGCGCTGCCCCGGGATCCGCGTGGACGCGAGGGAGATGTCGTCCGGGCCCGGGTCGGCCGGAACTTCCGGGTCGGACGGGGCGCGCGGATCCGAATGGTTCGCACGCTGGTTCGGGGAGGACTACAAGCGCCTCTATCCGCATCGCGACGAGGCCCAGGCCTCGGAACAGGTCGATTCGCTTTTGCGGCTGGCCCGGAATTTTTTCCCGGAGCCATCGCACGACCCCCACGACAGCCCCGGCGCCGACACGGCGCGCCGGGTCCTCGACGTCGGCTGCGGCGCGGGGCGTCACTTGCGCGCGCTCAGGGCGCGCGGACTTTCCGCCTTCGGCATCGACCTCAGCCCCGTGCTGCTCCGGGACGCCCGCCGCGACGCGCGCGGAGCCGAAAGCCCCGTGGCGCGCGCCGACATGCGCCGCCTTCCCTTCGCCGACGGCCGCTTCGACCTGATCGCGTGCTTTTTCACCACCTTCGGGTATTTTGAGTCGCATGAGGAGGATGTCGCCTTGCTGCGCGAGCTTCGCCGGGTGGCCCGTCCCTCCGGCCTGCTCTTCCTCGACCTTCCCAACGCGGCCGTCGTGCGCCGCGACCTCGTTCCCTTCGAGCGCGTGGAGGCCGACGGCCTGCGCGCGGAGGTGTCGCGCCGCCTCGAGGGCGACCGCGTGATCAAGCGCATCCGCATTTTCCGCGACCCGCCCCGGGGCGAGGAAATCCACGAGGAGCGGGTTCGTTTGTACGCGCAGGACGACTTGGGGGCCGCGCTGGATCGGTCGGGTTTCTCGGTCCTCGCCACGCTCGGAGACGAGTCGGGAGCGGCGTTCGATCCCGGGAACTCGCCGCGCATGAGCCTTTTGCTGCGGAGGAGCGCGTGAGCAGGCCTCCCGCGGCGCGCCGTTTGCCGCGCCTTTTGCACGAGGGCCCTCCGCGCGATCCCGCTTCGCGCTTCCTGCGCGCGCACGCGGACGGCGCGCCGCTTTACCCGGCCGGCTCCTTCGCGTCGACCGCCGCGCTGGAGCGCCGCGCGCACAAGCTCGAAGGCTGGGACGGAGACCGCGCGGCGCTCGCCTCGTGGCTCGCCGGGCAGAATTCTCCGGATGTCCTGGGCACGGTCCACCCCGAGCAGGCCAGGAACCTCGCCGCCGCCGCGCGTCCCGATTCCCTCTTCGTGACGACGGGCCAGCAGCCGGGGCTGCTGGGAGGCCCGGCGATGGCGTGGTGCAAGGCGATGACGGCGGTCGCCTGGGCGCGCGCTTGCGCGGCGCGCCTGGGTCGCCCGGTCATCCCGGTCTTTTGGGTCGCGGGCGACGACTCGGACCTTGCCGAGTCGAACGCGGTCGAGTTCCTCGATCCGGACGCGCCCGCGCCGTCGGCTTCGCTCGCGTTCGACGCGACCGGCGCGGCGGTTCCCATGAGCCTTCGCATGCTCGAGGCGGAAACCCTGCGCGGGTTGCGGGAAAAAATCCCCCCGTCGTGGGACGCCGCGACGCGCTCGCTCGCCTTGGAGGCCTACGCGCCCGGCCGCTCGCTTACCGGGGCCTTCGCGCGGCTCCTCCAGTCCTTCCTCGGCTCCGAAGGCGTGCTTTTCGTCGACGGGTTCTCGGCCGCGCGGAGACCCGAGGCGCAGGCGTTGCTGCGCAGCATCGCGGAACAGGGCGCGACGTTCCAGGAGGCGCTTGCGCGAGGCACGGCGCGGTTGCGCGAGACGCTCTCGCTTTCCCCGCAGGTGCCGGTGCGTCCCGGAACGATCCCCGCCTTCCTCTTCGAGAAGGACGAACGCGTCCGGTTGTTCTTCTCCGACTCCGGGCGCGTGTACGCGTCGGGCCGCGAGGAAACCGATTTGCGCGGTGCGCTCGTCGGAAAAACCCTGCTGCACAGCGCGCTCAGCCGTCCGCTGGTGGCGGACGCGCTGTTCCCGTTGCTGGGCCACGTGCTCGGCCCCGCCGAGACGCGCTACTTCGCGCAAATCGCCGACGTGTTCCCGGTTTTCGGGCGCTCGTTCCCGCTGCTCGCTCCGCGCGCGCAGGCGATCGTGGTTCCCGATGCCGGATTCGCCTCGCTGGAGGCATTGGGGTTCTCCGCCGCCGACCTTCCGGACCTGCGGCCTTCCCGCGTTCGCGAGGGGCTCACCGAGGAAGCGTGGCAGCGCCACCCGGCCTCGTCGGAATTTCCGGAAGGCGACTACCGGGAGTTTCGCGGGAGGCTGTCGGATTACCAGGCCCGCCGCTTCGCGGGAGGTAACTTCGAGGCGGCGCTGCGCCGCCTCGACCGTTCCTTTGGACATTACCGGGAGCAGGCGAGGCGCATGGTGTTCGCCGAGGCGGCTTCGGGGGAGTTCCGCGCCCTGCAGCCGCTTTTGCGCTGGCTCGCCGGCGGGCAGCAGGACCGGCACCTGAATCTCCTCTCGCTGCGCGCGGCGCTGGGTGAGGATGGGTTCGCCGCGCTCGCCCGCAGGTTGCGCGCGGCGGAGGATGTCGACGGCATCGGCACGGTCGCGGTGTTCGCCGCCGGGATTCCGGCCTGGAAGGAGAAAACGGCATGAGCACGAAAAGGAAGGCTTCCCGAAGGACCGCGCCCGTCGACTTCATGATCGTCGCCGCGCATCCCGACGACGCCGAGATCTTCGCGGGCGGAACGGCGCTCAAGCTGCGCTCGCTCGGCAAGACGGGCGTACTCGTCGACGTCAGCGACGGCGGCGCCGGCACGCGCGGCTCGGCGGCCATCCGGGTGCGCGAGGCCGCCGCCGCGGCCAAGGCGCTCGGGATGGCCCGGGTTTGCCTCGGCGAGCCCGACGGACGCATCCGCGACACGCTGGAAGCGCAGTGGAAGCTGATCCGCGAGATCCGCCGCCATCGACCCAAGGTCGTCTTCACCCATCACTTCGCCGAGGAGCATCCCGACCACGGAGCCACCGCCGCCCTCGTGAAGCAGGCCGTGTTCCGCTCCGGCTTGAAGAAGCTGGATTGCCCCGGCGAAGCATACCGTCCCGGCCGGATCTTCCACGCCGTGAATTCCGCGACGTCCGTCGCGCCCTCGTTCTGCGTCGACGTGACGGTTTTTTGGGAGGCGAAGCTCCGCCTTCTGCGATGCTACGAAAGTCAATTCCACAATCCCGCGGCGGGCAAGTACGCGGGCAGGACCGACCTCGCCACGCCCGCCTTCCTCGACGCGCTGGAGGTTCGCGCGCGCTTCTTCGGCCAGCGCATCCGCCGCCGCCATGCGGAGGCCTTTTGGTGCGAGGAGGTCGCCGAGGTGACGGATCCCACCGCGCTCGGCCTCGAAAGGTTCCCCTGACATGAGCGATCGTTCCCCAAAGCCCCTGCGGATCGGAGTCACCTGCCACCCGACCGTGGGCGGCAGCGGCGTGCTCGCCTCCGAGCTCGGGAAATTCCTGGCGCGCCGCGGGCATGCGGTGCATTTCGTCACCATGGGCGTGCCCTACCGTCTCCGCGACGAGTTCCACGAGAACATGTTCTTCCATACGGTGGAGGTCGAGCGCTACCCGATGTTCGAGCATGCGCCCTACAACATGGCGCTGGCCGCCAAGATGCGCGAGGTGGCGGAGGCCGAGTCGCTGGACCTCCTGCACGCGCACTACGCCGTGCCGCATGCCGTGAGCGCTTACCTCGCCGCCCAGATGCTGGCCTCGCGCGGGGCGCGCGTGCTGCCCGTGGTGACGACGCTGCACGGAACCGACATCACCCTGGTGGGGCAGGACAAGAGCTTCTTCGAGCTGACGCGTTTCGCCATCGAGCGCAGCACCGCGGTCACCGCGGTCTCGGATTACCTCAAGCGCAAGACCGAGGAGGTCTTCGCGCCGCGCCGCGAGATCCGGCGCATCCACAACTTCATCGACGCGGGACTTTTCCGCCGCCACGCCTCCGGCCAAGGCCATTGCCGCCGCGGCATGTTCGCAAGCGGCGACCAGACCGTGTTCATGCATCTTTCGAACTTCCGTCCCGTGAAGCGAGTCGAGGACGTGGTGCGGGTATTCGCGCGCGTCGCCGAGACGGTGGATGCCGTGCTCGTGATGATCGGCGAGGGGCCCGCGCAGCGCTCGGCCCGCGACCTGGCCGAGTCGCTAGGCGTCTCCGGCCGCGTGCGCTTCCTCGGCAACCAGACCGACGTTCCCGCGTTGATGGGATGCGGCGACATCTTCCTTTTCCCTTCCGAGCTGGAAAGCTTCGGGCTCGCGCCGCTCGAGGCCATGGCCTGCGAGATGCCGGTGATCGGATCCGACTCGGG
Organism: uncultured Fibrobacteria bacterium; assembly: GCA_965652255.1. Lineage (GTDB taxonomy): Bacteria > Fibrobacterota > Fibrobacteria > UBA11236 > UBA11236 > UBA11236. The sequence continues at coordinate 4,994 of CBFGVC010000119.1, forward strand.
CGGCATTCCCGAGGTGGTCGCCCACGGGGAGACCGGGTTTCTCGCCCCGGTGGGGGACGTGGCGCGCATGGCCGAGTACGCCCTGCTCCTTGCCCGCGACCCCGCCCTGCGGGCGCGCATGGGCCTCGCGGGGCGCAAGCGCGCGGTGGAAATGTTCTCGCCCGGGGCGATGGTGGAGCAGTACGAGGCCGTGTATCGCGAGGTCACGGGCTAGCGTCGGGCGCCGGCGCCGGGGAGCCGGGGGCCGCGCTCAGTCTCCGCAAGGGAAGGGATCGGAAATCAAGCCGGGAACCAGGCTCGTGTCGGCGATCAGGCTGCCGTCCACCTCGACCACGAAACGCGCCACCCCGTCTTCGCGCATGATGCGGTAGGCGGCTTCGATATACCCGTAGAGCGGGGTGTCGATGCAAGGGGAAAGCGGCCATGCCGCGGAGATGTGGTGCGCGCCGCCCTTCCTCGCGTGCGCGAGCGTCGGCCTGCCGCACTCGGCCGTGTTCCTGCCGAAGACGACGCGCAACGTGTCGCCGCTGCGATAGGCGAGCTCGTAGCCGTCCAGGATTCCCAGGCAAAAGCCGTCGGGATGATCGCGCTTGTTGGTCTCCTTGAGGTGGATCAGGGAGGCGACTGTCACGGGATCATCGGTCCGGGCATCCTTCATGCATCCGGGCGTCGAAGCCAGCGCGAATCCCATGATGACGGCGATCATGCCGATGTCCGATCCCTTTCGACGGGTCCGAGCGCGCATGGCCTGAATCTAGCGCGTATCCGGCGGGGACGCTTCCGGATCGTGAAAAATCAGGGAGTCACGGATCCCGGGCATGCTTTCCCCCGGGGAACTGTCGGGGGCGGCCGCTGGGGGATCGCTGCCGAAGGCCGCGCGTAGGAACTCCCCGCTCCCCGTCCTTCGTTCTCCGAACTATCGGTTCGGCAAGGTGCGGAGGGAATCGGGACGTAGGCTCGGGGCGGCTTCGGGGGATGCCGGGTTCATCAGGATGGGCAGCGGGTTGATGGCGCCCTGCACCGTGTACACCCCGAAATGCAGGTGCGGCGGGGTGCCGCGCGCATTCCCGCTCGTTCCGACGTAGCCGAGAACCGTGGAGGTCTCGACGCGCTCGCCGCGCCTCAGGCCTTGGCGATAGCCGTCGAGATGCGCGTAGTAGTAGAGGCGGCGTCCGGCGCCGGTGACCCACACCGTCTTGCCCCCGAGCCGGTTCTCGGCCACCCGGGTCACGTATCCCGGCGTGGCCG
>CBFGVC010000120.1:0-6208 GCA_965652255.1 uncultured Fibrobacteria bacterium
GAAAAGGCCGCAGCCACGGCGCCACGTAGGCCGCCGGATAGGTCGCGGCGGCGGGATCGATCCCGCCGGGAACCAGGGCGCCCATCGTCACGCCCAGGAAGAAAGGCGTCGCCACGCTGGAGAACACGAAGAAGGCCGTGTAAACCCGCTGCGATTCGTCCTTCACGGCATCATAGTGTCGGAAGGTGAACGAGGTGCCCCGGGCGATGACCCCCAGCAGCATGGCCGTGAGGGGAATGTGGAGATTGATGGAGACGCGCGAGTATACGGCGGGGAAGCCCACGAAGAGGATGACGACGATGAGGATCAGCCACATGTGGTTGGCCTCCCACACCGGGCCGATGGCCTTGCCGATGATTTCGCGCTGCTCCGCGCGCCGCTTGCGGATGAAGGGCTCGAGCACGCCGGCGCCGAAGTCGGCGCCGCCGAGAAGGCAATAGAGCAGCAGCGAAAGCCCGAGAAAGGCGATCACGACGTAGAGCGCGAGGGGCTCGCCGGGGGGGAAGAAGGCGGTCACGACAGGTTCTCCGTTGGCCGCTCTTCGGCAGTTACGAATTTCGAGTTACGAGTTACGAATGGAACGCGGAAGGCAACGAGGCTTGAGGGATTAAATCGCGCTTGCGTTCCGGTCACGCCATGGCGCGCTGCGGGCGCCGTCCCCAACTCGTAATTCGTAATTCGTAATTCGTAATTCACTCTTCCCTCGTTCCCTTGCGGCTCATCGCTCTCGTGCCGACGGATAATCCCTCTCCACGTTGCGGATGTGCCGGACCAGCAGCCACGTCACCACCCCCGCAAGGAACAAGTACACCAGCGTGAAGATCAGGAAGGGAACGACCAGACCGGGCATGGGGGTGACCGCGTCCTTCGTCTTCATGACGCCGTACACGATCCACGGCTGGCGTCCCACTTCGGTGACGGTCCAGCCGGCCTCCACGGCGATGAAGCCCAGCGGCGCGCAGAGCGCGCACGCGACGAGGAAGGGCCGCCGCAAGGGGAGGGAGCGCCAGCGCGGCACCGCCGCGAACAGCAGGTACAAGCCTCCGATCGCCGCCATCACCATGCCCGCGCCCACCATCACCTGGAAGGCGAAGTGCACGGGCTTGAGCGGCGGCCACTCCTCGCGCGGGAAGTCGTTCAGGCCCTTCACCTCCGCGTTCACGTCGCCGTGGGCGAGAAAGCTCAGGAGGCCCGGGATCTCGATGCCGTGGCGCACCGTTCCCGTCTCCGCGTCGGGGATCCCGCCGATCACGAAAGGGGCCCGCGTCGAGGTCTCGAAATGGGATTCCATGGCCGCCAGCTTGATCGGTTGTCGCACGGCCGTGTCCTTCGCCAGGATGTCGCCCGCGATCGGCTGGATCAGCGCCGCGACCGCGCCCACCAGCAGGGCGATGCGGAAGGCCTCGCGATGGAAGGCGGAAGGCCGGCGCAGCAGCATGAAGGCGTGCACGCCCGCCACGCCGAAGCCCGTCGCCTGGAAGGCCGAGATCGTCATGTGCAAGGTCTGCGTCTTCCACGCCGGGTTGAACATCGCGGCCCACGGATCGACGTTCGTGGCGTAGCCGGTTCCCGGACCCGTCGAGACCCAGTCGAACCCCGCGGGCGCGTTCATCCACGCGTTCGCGCACACCACGAAAATCCCCGACAGCACCCCGGAAATTCCCACGACCACGCCGACCCCCCAATGCACCCACGGGTTGAGTCGCTTCCATCCGTACAAGAACAGCCCCAGCGCGATGGCCTCGATGAAGAACGCCGTGCCTTCCCACGAGAACGGCATGCCGATGATCGACCCCGCGTGCTCCATGAATCCCGGCCACAAAAGCCCGAGTTCGAACGAAAGCGCCGTGCCCGACACCGCGCCCGTCGCGAAGAAGATCGCCACGCCCTTCGACCAGGCCTTGGTGAGGTCGAGGTGCACGCGCTCGCCGGTGCGCAGCCAGCGCCAATGCGCGATGGCCATCAGGAACGGCATCGTCATCCCGATGCACGCGAAGATGATATGGAACCCGAGTGAGATCGCCATTTGCAGGCGCGCGGCCAACAGGTCTTCCATGCCGGGGAATGGTAGGAAGATGGGGGGATTCTTCGGGGGCGGAGCTTCGCCGGGGGGAGCGTTGGGTCGACGGTGAGGCGTGGGTCGTGGATAGTGGATCGTGGATCGTGAACGCAATTCCCGGTGTTTTTCGAACCACTATTCCCGATCCACGATCCACGCCAGGGCTCGCACCTTCCCTCCCGGCTTCGCCATTGTAACGACCCCGGCCCCCTTTCCCCTTTTTACGCTTTTTCTGTCCCAAACCCAAACCCTCCGAAGCCTGGACAGCGACAGAATCCCGAACCCCGAAGGAAGGCCGCCGAAGAACTTCGTCGAACCTGTGGCGCGAACGCGAGTTCCCCTGTATTTTCAGGAGCGATGGATACCCTGCGGGCAGAGATCCGGACTCTCAAGGAGAAGTGGCGCGACCAGCCCCGGGGCGGTTACTATGACGCGCTCTCCGACCTTCTCTTCAAGGCCGGAAAGATCACCGCGGCGATGAACCTGATGGAGTCGTCGCTTCCGGTCGACGAGGCCCCGGACCCGTACCGCGGCGATGCCGACTCCGCATGGTGGTTCCGCCGCGGCATGGAGTATGCCGACGCCTGCCTGTTCGAGGAGGCCGTGGCCTGCCTGCAGCGGGCGCTCGCGGCGGGCGCCGACGGCTTCGAGACCCATTACTGCCTCGCGGGCGTTTACAAGAGCCTCGAGCGCCCCGACAAGGCCGAAACCCACTGCCGCCTTTCGCTGACCCGAAACCCCGGATTCGCTCCCACCTTCCTCCTCCTGGCCTCGGTGCTCCGGATGACCGGCAGGCTCGACGACAGCGCCGACGCGGCCCGCATGGCCGTCCTGCTCGATCCCGATTGCGCTCCCGCCCACTACGACCTCGCCTGTTACTACGCGCTGGCCGGAAAGGGGGAAAAGGCGCTGGCCGCCCTCGAATCCGCCATCACGCGCGGATTTTGCGATTTCGAGTGGGCGGGTCGCGACCCCGACCTGGAGGCCATCCGCGATCTTCCGGAATTCCGGGGTTTGCTGGAGTCCTCTTCGCAGCGAACCTTCCGGGCGGATTTCCGGGCGGATGTCGGAAACGAATAGCCGGCTTGGCACGAAGCCAGGCCCGGCGAAAAAGCTTTTCCGGCTTTTCGCGCCACTCTGCCTTGCCGCCGCCGCCCTCTCCTGCACTTCCTTCGAGGGCTTGGGAAACTCCGGCACGCGCGCCGGCGTGTTCGTCCTCGCCGAAGTCGACTCCTCGGCTTTTCAGGGCTGGCCGCTGACCCGCTTCGAGGAGGAGCGCCGCCTGGGACGCCTGAGGGAGATCGCGGTGGAGATCGATCCAAGGTCGACCTTCGAATGGACGACGGACGGGAAAATCGCGGCGACCTTGGTGGGCATGGACATGGAGGATGCCGAGAAACTATTGGGCATGTTCCAGCCCGTGAACTTTCATTGGGTGGCGGATGCCGATGATTTCAGGCCCATCCTCATCCGCATCGACGACCTTCTGGCGCGACGCCCTGGCGGCGCGGCCGGGGGAGCGCGGCCATTCACGGCCTTGCTTTCGGCCGTCGGACGCGATATAGGCGTCGACGCCGACAACGAGGAGCGGGTGGAGGAAATCCTGCGGGATCCTGAGGTCGTCCGAATGATTCCGGAACGGTTCTGGTTTTCGTGGGCCCGGAATCAAGAGGAGCTTGCGGACGGCCGGATCGTGCGGCGCCTGTACCTGCTGAGGCGCGCGGCCGCGATTCCGGGCATTGCCGTTTCACAAGCTCGATACGGCTACGGTTCGGTCGGCGGCGCGGGACATCCCGGCTATGAGGTTTCGGTCGCCTTCGAGCCCCGCCTCGCCCTTGCCGTGGAGCGTGTCCTGAGGGAAGGATCGGGCGGGCAATTGGCCTTGGTGCACGATTTCCGGGTATCCATCGCCCCGGTTGTCCAAGGGACGGGCCCGGATGGCCGCCTGAGCATCACGGGCATCGGCGACGAGGACGAGGCCCGCGCGTTGAGCCGCGCGCTCAGGATCAGCGCTTATTTCTTGCCGCTGACCATCCTCGAGGCCAGGCCGGTGGAGGTCGAGGTTTCCGCGGAGCCCGCCGAAGGGAAATGGTTGCCCGCCGTAAAATGGCTCATGGCCTTGTTCCTCGGCGGCATCGTCCTCGTCCTGCTTGTGATGCTGCTGCTCGACCGAATCTTCCGAAAACGCGCTTAATCCGCCGATTCGGCCTGTTTCAACCGGGCACCCGAAATCCGGATACGGAGGCAGCGAAGCGCATCAAGGTTCCGAAATATCCTGCGCGGGTATGCCGACGCCCCCTGTCGGGGCTGCCCCTGCCCCTGTTGCTATATTCCGGCGGCTTTTCGCCCGGTCCGCCCGGATCGGGTGATCCGGCGTAAGCCTTTGCCGCGCCTCCTTTTGCGGGTTCCCGACGGGTTCCCGCAATACGGGAGGAGACGGGGCGGATCGCCGCCGTTGCACTTTTCTGGAAGGATTCCAAGCGCGCATGAAAAGGGATACAGGTTTCCGCACCGCCCTCCTGGCGGTCATTCTCGTCCTCTGCGGCATCAGCCTCTGGCCCACGGTGCTGGTGTTCTCGAAGGACAACAACCCCGACCTTCCCCTCGAGGAGCGTCCGCGCGAGATCTACAAGCGCGCAAACCCCAAGATCGCGTCCAAGTCCATCAACCTGGGCCTTGACCTCGCGGGCGGCACGCATATCGTGGTCGAGATCGATCGCTCCCGCCTCGACGAGTCGGCCGGTCGCGACGTGCTCGACCGCAGCCTCGAGATCATCCGCAACCGCGTCGACCAATACGGCCTCAGCGAGCCCGTCATCAACAAGTCGGGCGACAACCGCATCATCGCCAGCCTCGCGGGCATGGGGGCCGAGGACGCCCGCAACCTGATCGGCGCGACGGCGCTTCTCGAGTTCAAGCTCGTCGCCGAGCCCGAGGAACTGCGCCCCTTGCTCGATCGCATCGACGCCTTCCTTGCCGCCCGCGCGAAGGGCGCGGGCGCCGGCGCGGCCGAGGCCGCGCCGCGTCCCCGCAGCCAGACCGAGGACGTCTTCGGTCGCGTGGTCGGCCGCGACGAAGCGGAAAGCCCGGCGGTGACCGTGGCCGAAGGTGGCGATACGGCCTCCGTCGACACGGCGGCCGAGGCCCTTGCGGGCGGCCTCGATCCCGAGACGCGCCCGTTCAGCTCGATGCTCTTGGCGATGGGCCGCGACATCGGCGTGGCGTCCTCCGACGTGGAGTCGGTTCGCCGCATCCTGCAGGATCGCGAGGTGCAGCAAATCATTCCCGCCCGCCTGCAGTTCCTCTGGGCGCGCGACGAGGAGTCGTTGCAGGGGTCGGGCACCAAGGTGCGCCGCCTCTACGTCCTGAAGCGCCGTGCCGAGATGACCGGTTCCACCATCGCCGACGCCACCTTCCAGCACGCCCAAGGCGGCCTGAACGCCGGCGAGCTCGAGGTCGGCCTCACCTTCAAGGGCCTGGGACCCAAGGAGTTCGCCCGCATCACCGGCGCGAACGTCGGCAAGCAGCTCGCTATCGTGCTCGACTCGGTGGTCTATTCCGCTCCCGTCATCCAGGGCCGCATCCCCAACGGTCGCGCGTCCATCACGGGCGTGGGCAGCGTGACCGAGGCCAAGCAGCTCGCCGTCGTCCTGCGCGCCGGCGCCCTGCCGGTGCCCATGGAGATCGTCGAGCTTCGCTCGGTGGGCCCCACGCTGGGCGAGGAGAACATCCGCAACGGCCTGTTCGCGGGCATCGGCGCGCTTGTCCTGGTGGGCATCTTCATGCTCTTCTATTACCGCACGGCGGGCATGATCGCGAACATCGCCTTGGTGTTGAACGTGTTCCTCATCTTCGCGGTGCTGTCGGCCTTCCAGGCCACTCTCACGCTGCCCGGCCTCGCCGGCATCGCCCTCACCATCGGCATGGCGGTCGACGCCAACGTGCTGATCTTCGAGCGCATCCGCGAGGAATTGCGAGCGGGCAAGGCTTTCCGCCTCGCCGTCGACACGGGCTACAAGAAGGCGCTCAGCGCCATCCTGGACTCGAACATCACCACGTTCGGAACGGCGGCCATCCTCTATTACATCGGCGTGGGCCCCATCAAGGGCTTCGGCCTCACGCTGATGATCGGCCTCGCCGCCTCCATGT
>CBFGVC010000121.1:0-6112 GCA_965652255.1 uncultured Fibrobacteria bacterium
CGCGCTCCACGCGCCCCGCGAACAGGTTCATGCCCGGCGCGCCGATGAACGAGGCCACGAAGGCGTTGGCCGGGCGCGCGTAAAGGTCCTCCGGCGAGGCGACCTGCCGGATGAGGCCGCCCTCAAGCACCACCACGCGGTCGCCGAGCGTCAGCGCCTCCCCCTGGTCGTGCGTCACGAAGAGCATGGGCACCTTCGCCCGCTGGTGAAGCCGCTGGATCTCGACGCGCAGCTGCAAGCGCATCAGCGCGTCGAGGCTCGAGAGCGGCTCGTCGAAGAGGAAGGCCGCGGGTTCTCGCAGGATGGCGCGCCCCAGTGCGGCGCGCTGGCGCTCTCCGCCGCTGATCTCCGAGGGCAGGCGCTTGAGCAGCGGCTCGATGCCGAGCGTGCGCGCGGCCTCCGCGACCCGCCGCGCGCGCTCCTCGCGCGGCACGCCGCGCAGCCTGAGCCCGAAGCCAATGTTCTCCTCGACCGTGAGATGGGGCAGCAACGTGTAGCTCTGGAACATCAGCGCCAGGTCGCGGTCGCGGGGCGCGCGGCCGTTGAGGACCTTGTCGCCCAGGCGGATCGTGCCCGACGATTCCTCCTCGAGCCCCGCGAGGATGCGGAGCAAGGTCGACTTGCCGCAGCCCGAGGGCCCGACGATGGCGACCAGCTCGCCTTCCCCGACCGACAGCGAAAAACCGCGAAGGGCCCACCCCCCCGCTCCCGCGTAGCGCTTGCCAAGGTTTTCGATCGTCAACGCGGCCATGAGCCAAAAATCCTTCCGTTCGCGGGTTTCGTCATGTTCCCGGCCCTATCCGGCCTCAGGCTTCCGTCAGTTGCCCCAGCGCCGTCCGGAAATGACGATAGGCCAAGGCGAAAAAGAGCGTGGTGGGAATGAGCGTGAGCGTGCAGCCGGCCATCAGGAGGCCGTAGGGCGTGCGCAGGCTTCCCGCCTGCAGGCTCGCGAGCCCGAGGTTCACGGTCATCTGGTCGCGGGTGAAAAGCATCACCATGGGAACGAGATGCTCCTGCCAGGCCAGCGTGAACTGGATGAGCGCGAAGGCGAGGATGGCGGGACGGATCAGCGGCAGCGTCATCAGAAACACGCGATACTCCCCCGCGCCCTCGGCGCGGGCCATGTCGGGCAAGGCGTCCGGAAGGCGGTGGTAGATGGCGGTGAACCACAAAAGCCCGATGCCGGTGGCCGCGCCCGGAAGGATCACGGCCCACGGCGTGTCGAGCAGGCGAAGGTCGTTCATCCAGGTGAACAGCGGCAGCACCATCACCTGCCGGGGAATGAGCACGGTGAGCACCGCCAGCACGAACAACGTGCGCCGGAAAGGGAAGCGGAACTTCGCGAACACGTAGCCCGCCATGCAGGCGAAGGCCGTCGCCAGCGCCGTTTGCATCGAGGCGATGAACAGCGAATTGAGGAATTGCACGGGGTAGGGGATCCATTCCCCCGAGAGGAGCGAGCGGTAATGGCGGAGGTCGAAGCTCTCGGGCAGGAGGGGGAACGGGTTGAAGATCGCGACGTCGGCCTTGAACCCGGCGAAGAACATCCACGCGAACGGATAGGCGAAGGCCACGGCCAGGAGCGCCAGCGCCGCCGTCGCCAGCAGCATCGCGGTGTTCTCGCGCGCCCGGTTTTTCATGACGCGTCCCCCGCCCGTCGCGCGCCGCGCGGCCGCCCCGTCGCGAGGATGACCACGAGGCCGACCAGCAGGACCGGCAGCGCCGCGAACGACATCGCGGCGGCAGTGCCGAAGTTCCCCAGCGTGAAGGCCTGCTGGTAGGCGTAGGACACGAGCAACAGCCCGGCGTCGAGCGTCCCGCCCGAGCTGCCCAGCATCACGTAGGCGCCCTCGAAGAGCACGAAGGCGTCGAGCAGCAGGAAGGCGGCGGCGAAGGCCGTCACGGGACGGGTGACGGGCAAGGTCACGCGGCGGAAGCGCTGCCACGCCGATGCTCCCTCGATGCGCGCGGCGTCGTAATAGGCGCGCGGCACCCCCTCGAGCCCCGAGAGGAAGATCAGGGTCATGAATCCCGTCCAGCGCCACAGCATGAGCAGGACGAGGCTGAACTTGATGAGGCGCGGGTCGCCGATCCAGTCGAGGTCGGGAAGGCCGAAGGGGTTGAGGAAGACGAGGTTCAAGAGGCCGCCGGGGCCGTGGAACACCAGGAGGTACAGCAAGGCCAGCACGAGCGGCGGCGTGAGCCCCGGCAGCAGCAGGCAGAAGTGAAGCGGCGCGCGCAGCCGCGCGTGCGCGCGCCGCAGGAGATGGGCCAGCAAAAGCGAAAGCGGGAGGACGGCCAGCAGCACCATGCCGCAATACAGGACGGTGTTGCGGACCGCGAGCGCGTAGCGGCCGTCGGCCGCGAGCGCGCGGTAGTTCGCGAGCCCGACGAAGGAGGTTTCCCCGAAGAGCGTGTTGCTCTCGAGGCTGAGCCACAGCCCGCGCGCGATCGGGACCATCCAGAACAGCGCCAGCGCCGCGAAGAACGGAACGAGCAGGAGATAGGGCGGGCGGCGGAGGGAGGGCACGGGAGGATTCTTCGCGGTGGGTTCTTTGGAGGGTTCGGGAAGCGCGGGGTTATGATAGAACAATGCGACAATTGAACGCAAGCGCCGGGGTGAGTCTTCCTGCGTTCAATTGTTGCATTGTTCTATTGCCGCATTGTTTGTCCCGAACCATCCGAAGCTTCGATTCCGAAGAATCCCGAACCGGCGAAGGAACGATCCCAAGGGATCGCCCCCTACTTCATGTACCCCATCTTCCCGAGTTCCTGTTTGATGTTCGTGATGGCCTCGGCCGGGCTCAGCCCGCCGCCCATGGTGGCGGAGAAAAACTGCTCGCGGAGGAAGTTCGTGATCAGCGCGTTCGCGGGCGACTGGGCGCCGGGCGGAAGCTTGGGCGCGAGGTCCATCAGCGTCTGCGTCAGGATCTGGTCGCCGAAGAACGGCTCGGGGCGCGCCAGCCGCAAGTCGGTCCAGGTGGGCTGGTAGGGCGTGAGGCAATTGCCCTGCAGGTAGCGCTCCACGTTCGCGTCCACGTCCGACATGACCCACTCGACGAACTTCCACGCCGCCTCGGCCTGGGGGCTTCGCTTCATGATGACGAGGCCCTGCCCCGAGAAGGCCGAGGTGTTGCGGCGCCCGCGCGAGACGTCGTCGGTCCAAACCGGCAGCGGCATGGCGCGCCACTTGCCCTTGCGTTCCGCATCGAAGTTCTGCAGGATGTCGAGGCCGTACCAGTCGGGCCCGATGATGGCCAGCACGCCGCCGGCCGCCACCGAGGTGGCGAAGAAGCGCGGGCTGAAGATTCCGCCCTGGCCCGGCATGAAGCCGACCCCTTCCTCGTTCCAGCGGACCAGCCGCTGCCAGGTGTCCGCGATCACGGCCGAATCCTTCAGCGGCTCGCCGTTCCTCCCGTAGAGGTTGTAGCCGCGCTGGCGCACGAGGATGGGCAGGTAGGACCAGTCCATCGCGAGCATGTGCATGTCGGGGGCCTTGATCTTCTTCGCGGCCTGCTCGAAGCCTTCCCAGGTGCGCAGGTCGTTGGGCGTGATGCCCACCGACCGGAAAAGGTCCTCGCGGTACCACAGCACCACGGCGCTCGTGCTTTGCGGAATGCCGTAAAGGCGGCCCTTCCAGGTGAACACCGCCGAGCGTTGGGGCAGGATGCCGGCCCGGAGCGGGCCCTTCGCCACGCGTTCGGTGAGGTCGAGGAAGGGCACTTCGCCCTTGAGGTAGAGGCTGAAGAAGATCTCGTCGAACTGCACGATGTCGGGCGCGTTGATGCCGCTTTTGACCGCCAGCGCGAGCTTGTCGGGCATCTCCTCGTAGCCGTACGCCTGGAACTCGGCCTTCAGGTTCGCGCCCGTCTTCTGGTTGTAAAGCTCCACCATCTTCTGGTAGTACTGGGCCTCGGCCTGGTTGTACACCCAGATTTGCATGGGCTTTTTTTGGGCGAGGGCGGAGGCGGGAACGAAGGCCAGTACGGCGAGACCGAGGAGGGAAAAGGCGCGGAGGAAGGGGGTCTTTTTCATGGTGGCGCTAATATAGGGAAAACGCCCCTTCCGGGACAGGAAAAGGGGCGACAGGTTCGCTTAAAACGCGGAATAACGCGGGGGTGTTCTTCGCCGGCGTCGCATTTTTCGGGAGGCTTCGCCGTCGCGCGGCACGGTTACGCGTCGGAATCCTCCACGGACTGCGAGAGGGGGAACACCTGGAACAACGCCTGATAGACGCGACGCGTTCCCGTGTCACGTCCGGAAATCGCCAGTAGCCTGCGGCGCAGGGCCGCGATTTCTTCGCTCGCCGCCTTGAGGCCTTCGGGCGAGAGCGAAACCATCAGCGCCGAGAAGTCCCTCTCCTCCTTGCCGTATCTTTGCATCGCCGGCACGGAGAGCTCGGTGTAGGCCTTCAGGATCTTCGACCAGTGCGGCGTCTTGCCGGGGCGCTTCACCAGCACCGGCGCGGGCGCGCCGGGGTTGAGCAGTCCCAGCCTTTTCAACATGGCCACGGCCTCGCGCGCCTGCTTCGCGCCGATCGGCGGATCGAGCCGCGCGCCCAGCGCGGCGTAATCGCCGTCGAAGGGGGACAGCAACAAGAGCTCGCGGAGGGCGGGATAGTACCAGCGCTCGAAGTAGCGGAACCGGTCGCGATCCACGTCCTCGGCCCGCACGCCCTGCAGTTCGAGCCATCGGGAATAGGCCGATTCACGGATCTCGGGGGAGTCCGCCGATTCCAGCTCCACCAGCGCGCGCAGCAAATCCTTCTCGCGCGCGTCGAGCCGCAGCACGGCCGCCATGGGCGCCACGTGCCGCGGCTTCAGCTTCTGGCGTCCGGCCATCACGTCGGCGAACCAGCCCGCCGAGCGCGCGCCCATCCGCTGGTTCACGAAGCGGTGCGAGAACTTGGGGTCTGCGGCCTTCAGGGCGCGCAGGCGCGCCGTGATCAGGGCGCGGTAATCCGTGAATTCCGTCTCGGGCTTTCCGGCGATCATGCCCACATCATAGGCACGCGCGGGGGGCTTGCGGGGAAAAAAGCCGCGCGCTCTGAACTTTCCGCTCTTTTATTCAGAGCGGGTTGCGCGCCCGGAAATCCTGAAAATCGACGATTCCGGCAGGAAACCGGGAATCCTGCGCCCGCGGGGATATTCCCCCGCGTCGCCGCGGGCGTTCCTCGTTTCCTGCCTTATCGTTCTTTTACGTACCGCGCCCGGAACGGCGCTCCCGCCTCGGGCAGCACGCGCACGCCGTAGGTTCCCGGCGGCAGCGCCGACACGTCGTGCTCGGCGGCGGCGGGCGCGCGCAGGAGCATTCGCCCGTCGATTCCGAAAACCTCGATCGCGCCCGCGACGTCGCCGGGAAGCCGCAACATTCCGGCCTCGGCGCGCAGGAGGCGATCGATGGCGGCCTTGCCGCGCAGCGACGTCCCGCCGTTCTTGACCTCGTAGCCCCACACCAGCGCGCGGCGAACCTGTCCCTTGAACTCCGGGCGCCGCCATACCTGGTTGTCGTGCCCGTAGGCGTTGTAATAAACCCAGCCGTCTCCCTGGGGACGCACCCAGATCCAGGGAATGTCCGCGGTCGGCGAGGTGTAATGCGCCCGGGCGATCACGACGGTGTCGCTCGCGAACATCGAGGCGTTGTGGCGCCGGCCTTCGTCCCAATAGGGTTGCCCGCCGGAGTTGGCGGCCGAGGTCGGCAAGGTGTCGGTCCCGGTCAACGACGCGTGCAGGGGCTGGTGGAACACCACGCGGCCCGAATTGCCGCTGCCGCTCGCCGGGCCGTGGTCCTGGAACTGCGCCCCGGTCAGGGCGCGCCACGCGTTGGTCACGGCGGAATTGCCGTTTATGAAGGTGTTGGTGGTGCCGTGCAGGGCCACCATCACCCGGCCCGAGGCGAGCCAGTTCGTCAGCGTGGCGAGCTGCGCGGTGGAAAGGTCGGACGCGTTCTGGTTCGTGGTGTACACCAGCAGCACGTCGTGCTGCGCGAGGCTGTCGGCGTGGATCCACGAATACGGGGCGTTCTGCCGATAGGTCACCGTCATGCCTTGGGCCATCAGGTAAGGCACGATGGTGTCGCGAAAGGCGGGCACGTTGTGCGAGCTGGTGGCCGG
>CBFGVC010000122.1:0-6075 GCA_965652255.1 uncultured Fibrobacteria bacterium
CGCCGCCGTCAATCCATCGTCGCCGCGCCCCGCGCGGCGACGTCGCGTTCCGCCTCGTCCCAGCACTGCTCCACGTAGGCCTTGATCGCGTTCCAAGAGGCCTTCTCGTCGGGAAGCCCCTTCGTCTCCATCGGCGGAAAAAAGCGCAGGTCAACGGGCAGAGGCACCGGCCCCTTGGGATCGAAGGCCTCGTAGGCGGCGCGCGAGTTGTTGATGTGGACCGGGATGACGCGCGCGCGCGCCAGCAAGGCCATGCGCATGCCCCCCATCTTCAGGGGGAGGCGCTTCCCCGTCTTGCTGCGCGTCCCTTCCGGAAAGACCACCAGCGGCCGCGAGCCCACCGTGCGCGCCGCGTCCTCGAGCGCCTTGCGCGCGCCCTGTCGGTCGGTCCGGTCGATGAACACGCAGCCCACCGCGCGCATCCAGAAGGCCAGCAGCGGAATCCGGCCCAGCTCCTTCTTGGCGACGAATCCCACTCCCTCCCCCGTCCCCGCCGTCATGGCCGGAATGTCGAGCCAGCTGTTGTGGTTGCACAGGTACACGCGCGGGGCCTCGCGATCGGCCGGGAGATGCTCGCGGCCCGTGACGCGGAGGTCCACCTTGAACACGCGCAACAGGTAGTGCCCCCACTCGACGAAGAGGCGGTCGATGGTCTCCCGCGCCCGCTTGGGACCCGACAGCGAAGCCCACGCGTAGTCGCGAAGGCAGTAGGCCATGAAGGCGAGGATCCTCGCCACTCGCCACGCCGTGATCATGCCTGAAAATTCCTTTCCCCGAAAACCCGAATCCCGGAGCCGACGATTAAAAGCTCCAAAAGAAAACACCTGCGAATAAAAAGCCTCCAAAGAAAAAGGCCCCGTCGCCGGAGCCTTTGACTTGAAGCGGAAGCGATCCCGGCTAGCGGGAAGCCTCCATGCGCTCCTTGAGGGCGCGGCGGATGGCCGAATTGAGGCGGCGCTTGCGCTCCTCGGACGGCTTCTCATGACGCTGTTTCTTTTTGACGTCGGAGATGATCCCCGCCTTCTCGCAGGTCTTGGTGAACCGGCGAAGGGCTTTCTCGAAGGACTCTCCAGGTCGGACGATGACGCCTGTCATGATATTGAATTCACCTCTTTCCCGCGATTTTAAGGGGGAATATTTCGTTTCCGGATGGGGGAATGTATGAAGCCGCGGGCCGGAGCGTCAAGATGAAATCTCCCATGGGGGGCGCCCGGCGGGGTCGATCCCGGAAGAAAGTAAAGGCGCCGGGCGTGCCGAAAAACTCGTTTTTCACGAAGAAAACCCCTTACCCTGCCGCTGCCATGGCGTTTTCCGCCCGGACGGGTGGTGCGACGACAAAGGTTTCGGGCCCGGAAATAGTGGGATTTGAAGGAGTTTCCCCCTGCCGAGGGATTATTATTCCCCCAAGACGTTTCTGTTAGACCGCGAGGTGACAATGACCCGATGGATTCCCCTGATGCTCCTCATGCTGGGGTTGGCCTTGACGCTGTTCTCCGCCAGCTTGACGATCACTGCCTGCAAGAAGTCCGAACCTGCCCGGGCCGACGTCGCGGTCGACACCGCGGCCGTGTTGCCCGCCCCTCCCGAGCTTGAACCTGTCGACGACCTGTTCGCCGAAGACACGCTCGCCCCCGCCCCCGAGCCGGTGGCGGAAAAACCGGCACCGAAAAAAATCGACCCCTCGAGCGGGCTTGTCCCCGGCGGGGCCTATACGCTGCAGGTGGGCATCTTCAACAGCGAGCGGCAGGCGAGCCGCCTGGCCGAAAAGCTGAAGACCCAAGGCTTTCCCGCCTATGTGACGCGCGTCCAGGATCCGACACCCGAGCTGCAGGGCACCTACTACCGCGTGCGCGTGGGCGCGTTCAAGAGCAGTTCGGGGGCGCGGGCCTACGGCAAGGCGAATCTCGCCCCGCAGGGCATCGCCTTCTGGGCCGACCTGAAGGGCCGCGACACGCAGCCGGTGAACCAGGTCTTCAAGCCGAAGCCCCTGCCGGCTCCGGCGCCCAAGGCGGCTCCGCCCGCTCCGGCGCCGGCTTCCAAGCCCGTCGTTCCGCAGGCCAAGCCGGTCGACACGGCCCCCCCGGCGCCCGCCCCCGCGCAGGACACCGGACCCGCGTCTTCGCTTCCGGATTGGTGAGGCGGGACCAGGTTTGGGTTCGGGGTTTGGGTTCGGGAGAAGACAGGGAAAGCATGGAAATTCAATAGAACAATGCGGCAATAGAGCAATGGAACACAAGATCGCTGGCTTCTGTGTTCACTGTTGCACTGTACTATTGTTGCATAGCCTCCCGAACCCGGATCTGTCGAAGGGACGCCCCCGAGGAATCCCCAAACCCTGTCCTCCCGATTGGTACCTTTAGCGGCTTCCCCAGGGAAGCCGTTTTTCATGCCGAAATCCACGATCACCTCCCCCTCCTCCGTCCTCCCTCGTCGCGAGCGCAAGGTTCGCATCGTCAACCTGGGCTGCTCCAAGAACCATGTTGACAGCGAGAACATCCTGGGCGAGTTCGGGCGGGCAGGCTTCACGTTGGCCGGAGACGGCGACCGCTCCGAGATCACGGTCGTGAACACCTGCGGCTTCATCGAGGCCGCCAAGGAAGAATCGGTGAACGAGATCCTGGCCGCGCTCGACCACCGCGCCGAAGGCGAAAAGGTCGTGGTGGCCGGGTGCCTCTCGCAGCGCTACCTCGGCGAGCTGCACAAGGAGATCCCCGAGGCCGACCTCCTCGTGGGCACCTACAAGCCCGGAGAAATCCTCGACAAGCTGGGATTGACTTCCACCTTGCCGTCGGACTGCGTCGCGGGCGCGGGACCGCGCGCGCTCATGGGCGAGGAGCCGCACCACGCCTTCCTCAAGATCGCCGAAGGGTGCAACCGCGTGTGCGGCTTCTGCGCCATCCCCGGCATGCGCGGCAAGCAGAAGAGCCGTTCCATCGCCGACATCGTCGCCGAGGCACAGCAGCTCGAGTCGTGGGGCATCAAGGAAGTGTCGCTGATCGCCCAGGACCTCACGTACTTCGGCCGCGAGAAGAACGGGACGGAAAGCCTCGAGATGCTGCTGCGCGCGCTCATCCGCGAAACCGGCATCCCTTGGTTCCGCATGATGTACGCCTATCCGGCCTTCCTCACCGACGGCCTCCTCGAGGTGATAGCCACCGAGAAGCGCGTGTGCAAGTACCTCGACATGCCGGTCCAGCATGCCAGCGACCGCATGCTCAAGGCCATGCGGCGCAACTACTCGGCGGAGAGCCTGCGCAAGCAGCTCGCCGGGCTGCGCTCAGCCGTACCCGGCATCGCCCTGCGCACCACCGTGGTGCTCGGCTACCCCGGAGAGACCGAAGAGGACGTCGAGGAGCTTTTGGCCCTGGTCGAGGAGACGCGCTTCCGCCATCTCGGCGGCTTCACCTATTCCGACGAGGAAGGCACCCATGCCTTCGACCTGAAGCCCAAGGTGCCGCAGGAGGTCATGGAGGAACGCCTCGGGCGCGTGATGCAGCTCCAGGGCGAGATCGCCGCCGAGGACAACCAGGCGCGCGTGGGCGACACCGTCGAGGTGATCGTGGACGCGGTGGCCGAGGGAGAAACCCATCACTACGCGGGACGCACCGAGGGCGACGCGCCCGAGGTGGACGGACGCGTGCTCATCCACGGCCCCGCCGACGCGGAGATCGGCAGCTTCCGGAAGGTGTTCGTCACCGGGGCGACCGCGTATGACCTGGAGGGGACGTTCGCCTGAGGGCGATTCGTTCCCCGGTGTTCTTTCGCGGGTGAGACCCGGGAATCACAACATCACAGCATCACAGCAACGTGAAGACGCAACTCAAGTCCGCGTTTTCTGATGTGATGCTGTGATGTTGCGATGCTTTCGCTTCCTTGTCAGCCCCAGCTCACCTCTCCCTGCTCACGGTTCCCCGCCCTCCTCCTTCTTCCCCGCCCCCATGAACACCGTCCCCGCGAAGGCGATGGCCGCGGCGAGAACCGCCATTTCGATGGCGAGATTCTCCCAGTGACCGAACGGCAGCTTGCCGAAGGCCCAACGGCCGCCGAGCATCACCGGAACCACGAAGAGCAACATGCCCTTGAAGGCGCGGGAACGCCCCGCATCGTCGAGCGCGCGCCCGCGGTGACGCAGCCAGAGGAAGCCGACGAGCAAAAGGATGCCCACGAGGATGCGGTCGGTTTGCATGGGCACAATAGTACCAAGAGCAGGGTATCCCCCCGGGGTTCCGCCGCAGGATCCGCGCGGATGAAATCGCCCGGCCAAGCGCGTATCTTATCGCCCATGACAGCCCTGAAAACCGCCGCCGTTTCATGCCCCGCCGGGTTCGCAACCCTTCGTCACCGCCTGCGCCTCGGATCCGCATCGGCGGGCCTCGCGTTGCTTTTGCCCGCGCTCTCCTTCGCGTCGTCGTTCAAGCCGGAGGAAGGTTTCGGGATCGGCTTCGCCCTCGGCACGCCCTCCGGCCTCTCCGCCTCGTTGCCCATGGCCGACGGCACGCGCGCCATCAACGCGCTCTTGGGATACAGGATCGGAAGCACCTCCGCGCTGCAGGCGCACGCGGACCACGTGTGGGTTCGCGGCGATCTCTTCGAGATCGAGCGTGGCAGGCTTTCGCTCTTCTATGGGCCGGGCGCATACACCGTCCTCTCCGGAAGCAACTCCGCCGTCGGCATCCGCTTCGTCGTGGGCATCGATTATCGCTTCGAAGGCATGCCCCTGCAGGCCTTCCTGGAAGCCGGGCCCGGCATCAACGTGATCCCGAACACCTCGGCCTCGGGAAGCGGTGGGGTCGGGCTTCGCTACTACTTCTGATTCCGGAACCGGGATTGTTGATAGTTTGTGACCTTGCTCGAAACCCCCTTAAAAATCAATGATTTACGGGATTTTTGGCGAGTAGCATTACAGGTTTTTCAACACCACTGTTGATTAACGTCTTGGGAACGCGTACATTTCGTGGCACCGACCATGAAATGCCCCTACTGCCAATGCGACGAGGACAAGGTGGTGGACTCCCGTGCCAGCCGCAACGGCAAGGCCGTGCGCCGGCGGCGGGAATGCCTGGAGTGCGGCAAGCGATACACGACCTATGAATACGTCGAGACCACGCCCTTCACCGTGGTCAAGCACGATGGGCGGCGCGAGCCCTACGACCGGCAAAAGGTGCTCGCCGGACTCAAGATGGCCTGCATCAAGCGGCCCGTCTCCAGCGAGCGCATCGAGCAGATGGCCGACGAGATCGAGAACCAGCTCCAGGCCACCGCGGAGGGCGAGATCCCCTCGAAGGCCGTGGGAGAACTGGCGATGAAGCAACTGCACGCCGTGGACGAGGTGGCCTACGTGCGCTTCGCCTCGGTGTATCGCAAGTTCAAGGAAGTGAAGGAATTCATCTCCGAGATCAGCGTGCTGCAGCAGACTTACGCGTGACCGCAAGACGCGGGGCGATGAAAAACGCAGAAGGCCTCCCGTCGGGAGGCCTTCTGCGTTTCGTAGGGGCGGATTCGTGAATCCGGGCGATTCGCGAATCGCCCCTACGGGCCGCCTGCAGGGGCGAATGTTATTCGCACCTACAGGCGGCCTTTCATCGCCCCGCGCAGGAGCGACGAGATCTGCTTGGGCGTCAGTTCCTGCTCCTGCTTGCGGCGCTTGGGCGCGCAGTCCTCGCAAAGGGGCACGTACTCGTTCGACACCGACACGGCGCCCTCGTGCCGCCCCGTCTCGGTGACGTGGTACTTCAGCGTGGGCTTCTCCTGCTTGCAACGATGGCACGTCGCCAGGACGGGAACCCGCTCGCCGCCCGCGGCGCGCTCCTTCGACTTGTCCTTGCGCGAAATCTCGTAGGCGCGGCTGAGCGACTGGTTCTTGCGCAGAAAGCGGTCATGCAAATCCTGATCTTCGGCCATTGTGCGCCTCCTTGCGACTTCACGCGCCCCGCCACGTCGGGGACAGCGAGGAATCATGCGATTCCGGCCCAAGAAATTACTTCCTGCGGGGCTTCGGGAACAGGTCCGGCCGGGCAGTCGCACCGCCCCCCGACCCGCGATTCCGACGCAACGGGGCCGACTCACGACCTCGGG
>CBFGVC010000123.1:0-6003 GCA_965652255.1 uncultured Fibrobacteria bacterium
AGCATGGGGGATGGGGGTTCTTCGAGGATGGATCTTCGGAGGGTTGGGGGGTTCTTCGAGGACGAATTTTCGGATGGTTCGGGGGATTTCTTTGGGGACGGAACTTCGGAGGGTTCGGGGCTCCGCGGCGTCGATTCGCCGGCGGTTCCGGTAGGAGAAATGTGATGGATTTCGAAGGGCGCCGCCCATCTCTCCGTGGTGTGGCTTATGGAAAGTCGGCTCTCTTCCCCCGAACCCTCCAAAAGCATCTTCAACAACGAACCCGCGAACCCTCCAGTGAATAGTTATCGAAGGACCCCGTCCTTCATTCGTCCTCGCTCACCACGTCGATCAGCTTGAAGAACTCCCGCAGCGCGGGGCTCATCATCAGGCGGCGCGGCGGTTCGGGGAGGAAGGGCTGCAGCCCGCGGAGGAGGAAGACGGGCACTTCCATGCGGGCTTCGGCGAGCAGCGAGTCGAGCGCGGCCTCGTAGCCGGCGCGGTGGAAGAAGACGTGCGAGCCCTCCTCGTCCTGCTCTTCGAGGAGCGACTGCAGCCAGGCGGCGATCTCGTCCCGCTCGCCGGGGTCGCAGCGGATCTCCACCACCTCGCCGCCGTCGTCGGCGTCGCCGGAGGGCGGCACGATGTCGCGCAGGGCGCGCTGGGCGGAGGCGGCGTCGGCCTCGTGGACGAACAGGGCGAAGCGGTCGGAATCCTCGCCTGCCGGGCCGATCCAGCATGGCGTGCCGCGTCCCGAGAGGTACTTCTCGAGCCGCTCGAGCGTCTCCCGCTCGAGGCTGGATCCCAGCGTGATGAAACCGCCTTCCATGGCGATGAAAACTAGAAATGCCGGGGCCGGCACGGGCAATTCGTAACTTTCCCGGCGATCCACCCCACCCCGGAATTCCCGCATGACCTCCTCCGCCGCCCCTACTCCCGACCGCCTCGAGAGGCTGTTCGCCCTGCAGGCCGAACTCAACGACCGCATCTTCGCCAAGAAGGACATCCGCGACCGCGAGGGGAGAACGCTGTCGATGGCGACCCTGCGCGCGGAGGCGCGGGGCAGCGGGCCGCTGGGCCCGAACACCGACGTCAACGCCTGGCTGGGGAACTACCTGACCGCGCTCGACGACGAGTCGCGGGAGTTGCGCGAGGAACTGCTCTGGAAGTGGTGGTCGAAGGATCACCTCGACATGCAGAACATCCGGGTGGAGATCATCGACCAGCTGCACTTCTGGATCTCGCTGGCCCTCACCGCGGGCCTCTCCGCCGGGGAGGTCTTCGAGACCTACATGCAAAAGAACGCCGTCAACCACGCGCGGCAGGAGAAGGACTATTCCCGCGCGAGCAAGACCGAGGACGACAACAAGGGGATCCGGGCCTAAATCCGGGCCTAAGAGTCCCGTGGCGGCCCCGTGGCGGAGGGGCGCCGACCCCTGCGGCTGTCACTGCGCGTCGACCGGGCATCCCGGTTCGCGGGCGAGGTCGTCCACGACGATCTCGCCGGCCGCGATCCGGAGCGTGGCCGGGTTCTTGCCTTCGGCTCCGGCCCGCACGCACCCTGCGGGGGCCGAGGAGTCGGTGGGGGCGGCCCAATACACGACGCGCAAGGTCATTTTTTCGGCGTCGGGCGGCAGCCACCCCATATCGTAATCGCCGTCCGCTTTCAGCTTCCAGAGCAGGTTGGTGCCTTGCAGGACGATGCGCCCAGAATCGGGACGCTGTGCCGACAGCAGGCGCATGCGTCCCATGACCCGGACAGGTGCGGTCGCGTGGAAGCGGGTATTGCCCACCCCTCCCGGAAGGGCGCCCTGGCGGGAGATCTTGGCTTGCAAGGTGTCGATGAAGATGATCGTGTCCTCGCGGTTTCCCTGGACCACGTAGGTGCCGTTTTTCTTCAGCCGGAAGGTGAGGAACCCGCCCATGTCGGTCAACAGGTCCGCGGAGTCTTCCTCCAGGACCGGGTTTTCGAGCACGGAGTCGGCACGGGAATAAGCCTCGTAAACGGCGAGCCTCGCCCCGGCAACGGGAGAACTATCCGTCCATACGACCTGCACCGAGACATGCACGGGAGCGGCGCCGTTCTCGGTGTCGGTTCCGGTGCCTCCGAGGCAGGCCGCGAGCGCGGCCGCCAGAATGCCAAAGGCGGAGCCAGCCACGCCGCGCGCCGACCGGTTCGAGCCGCTCATCTTTTTTTCTTTCTTCCGCGCTTGCGAGGCCCCGTGGTCAAGGGAAACAGCTGCATGTTCAAATGGTACACGCGCTCGGGCGACGGATCGGCCTGCACCTGCTCGAGGACTTCGCGGCGCATGGCCCGGATTTTCTCGATGATGATCTCATAGGTTTTTCGGGAAACGCTCACAGTGGTACCGCTGAAGTAACGCTCTTGCCTCGGGAACCGTTCGAGCGCCTCGACCGCCAGCCTGGCCATGGACTCGTGGAACCGCGGCAGGAACAGCGATTCCATTCCGGGATCGGTCTTGAGGAGGGCCTTCGTGGGCCGCAGTCCTTCGCCCGGAACCGACTTGATCAGTCCCAGCGCCTGAAGAAGCTCGACGGCTTTCTTCACCTTCCCCGGCGAAACCGACGGGACCAGTTGCCGGGAGAACTCCAGCGCGTTGCCTCGCCAAGGCATGACGGCCAGCAGTTCGCGGATCGCCACGTTGTGCCAGTCGCGGTAATATTCGTACTGGCTCCGCTCCAAGGTCGCCTGCGAGCGCGCCGGGGCGAGTTCCATCAGCCGCTTGAAGTGAAGATCCTTCCCCGCCGGCGTGGTCGCCTGGTTGAAGCCCACCAACGCCTCGAAATAATCGCTCTCCGGGGAGGCCAGCTCAAGGGCCTTGATGAATTTCGGGATGCTGTTCGCCGTGAGGTCGTGCTTGCCTTCGATGACCCGCTTCAGGTAGGTGGGGCCGGACATTCCCGCCTTGGCCAGGAAGGAGCGATGCGAAAAGCCGCGCTGGCTCTTCTTGCGGCTGGCGTAGAACTCGCCCAGGTAGTGGCGATAATCCGTATAGTCGAAAATGGAAGGCATCAGGGACGCTTTCGTTTCCGGTGGATTGCTGCGAGCCTGCCTCATGCGGTGCGACCTTCGGGTGCTTCCTTATTGTAGCCTGTTATTGATAAAGATATCGTTTCGGGCGGCCCTCGTACAGTAGGGAAATCCGGGCGGGGAAATTCACGGCGAACATGGAGGGGGGCAAACAAGCCCGGGCAGCCGCTTTTCTTGAAATTCGCCCACCCCACCTTCTCCAAGCCTCCGCGCGACGACAAAAAGTCAAACCAAACCCTGACGTGACGGAGATCGCCGCCCCGCGCATCCGTCGCGATCCCGTGTCGCGGCCCCTTTATCGCGGCCCCTTTATCGCGACCCCTTGTCGCGGCGGGGTCTTCCCGGTTTCGGGAGCAAGGCGTCAAACCATCCGGGTTCGCGGCAACGTGCCCCTGAACCGCGGATTTTTTCACGCGCCCATGCTTCATTGTGCAACGGTACACGCAAGCTTCCCGTTCCCGAAGTGACTATTTTCACCTCCATGCCGCTTGCCCGCCTTTGCGCCATGTTCCTGCTCGCGCTGACGGTCGGGCAGTCTTTTTCCGACCCCGTGGCGGATCCCGGGGGCACCGGAAAGCGCGTCATGGTGATCCCGGTCGAAAAAGAGGTCGATTACGGCCTGCTCGCGTTCCTGAAGCGGGCGACCGCCGAGGCGCTGGACGAAAAGCCCGATGTCATCATCTACAAGGTCAACACCTGGGGCGGGGAACTGAACTCCGCCTTCGAGATCGTGGACCTCCTGCTGTCGGTGAGGGAGGCCTCGACCTACGTGTACGTTGAGCAGAAGGCCATCTCGGCGGGGGCGCTGATTTCGCTGGCCGCGAACCGGATCGCCATGGGCGAAGGCACCACCATCGGCGACTGCGCCCCCATCACACGGAGTTCCGAGGGCGGCATCGTCATGCTGGGCGAAAAGATCCAGTCGCCGCTGCGGGCCAAGTTCCGCAACCTCGCGGAGCGCAACGGCTACCCGAGCCTGCTCAGCCAGGCGATGGTCACCGCCGACATCGGGGTGATCCGCGCGGAGCCGCGCGACCGGTCGGAGCCGGAATATTTCACCGTGGAGGAGTGGGAGGCGCTTTCGGAGGCGCGCAAGGCCCAGTACCGGGAGCACCGCACCATCGTCCGGGTGGGGGAGCTTCTCACCTTCACCGACCGCGAGGCGGAGGAGCACGGGTTCTCGCAAGGTTCCTTCCGGGATTTCGAGGCCTTCCTGGCGCACAACGGCTTCGAGGTGGCGCGCACCTTCTCCACCAGCTGGTCGGAGGACATGGTGCGGGCCATCGGCAAGGTCGCGCCCCTCCTCATGCTGATCGGCTTCGGGGCGCTGTACATGGAGTTCAAGACGCCCGGGCTCAGCATCTTCGGCGCCCTCGGCGTGCTCTGCCTCGCCGTGGCCTTCGGATCCAAGTACGCCGTGGGCCTGGCCGACCACACCGAGTTGCTCCTGCTGCTCGGCGGGTTCGCGCTCATCATGGTCGAGATCTACGTGCTGCCGGGCACCTTCATCGCCGGCGTGCTGGGGCTGGCGCTGATCGTGGTGGCTCTCACGCTCTCGCTGCAGGGCTTCATCGTGCCGAATCCCGAGATGCCCTGGGAAATGTCCGACATGATCGACAACCTCGCGCTTACGCTCGGCATGGCGGCCTTGGCGCTGTTCATCCCGCTCCTGGCGGCCCGCTACGTCCTCCCGCGCCTGCCGCGCGGGGCCGCCCTTGCGCTCGACGCGACCTTGGGCGGCGCGCGCAACGTCGAGGCCGATGAACCGGCCCTGCGCACCGGGTCCCGGGGCGTGACGCGCACCGACCTGCGCCCCACCGGCAAGGCCGCCTTCGGGGAGCTCGTGCACGAGGTCACCTCCGCCGCCGGGTTCGTGGATCGGGGGGTTCCTGTCGAGATCGTCCGGGTGCACGGGAACTTCGTGGTCGTGCGGCCCGTCCCCTCCGGGGAGCAGGCGGCATGAACTACCTCTGGCCCATCCTCCTGCAAGCGCTGGCCTTCGCGGTACTGTTCGCGGAGGTGCTCATTCCTTCCTTCGGACTCCTGGGCGTGATCGCCTTGGGACTGGGCGCATGGTCGTGGTACCTGATCCTGACCGGGCTTCCCTCCGGCGCGATGATCGCTTTCGCGGCGGCCGACATGCTCCTGGTGCCCATCGCCATCCGATACGCCTTTCGCTACCTGGGGCGCTCGCCCGTCTCCCACCTTTCCGACGTCGGCCCCGGCTCGGGGCTCGAGGAGGCGTCCGGCATCCTGCGGGACAAGGTGGGGCGCGAGGCCGTGGCCGAGACGGCCCTGCGCCCGGTCGGCAGGATCCGCCTGGACGACGAGGTCTTCGAGGCGCAGTCCACGGGCGAGTTCATCGAAGCCGGCGCCATCGTCCGCCTGACGTCCGTCAGCGGCACGGGTTTCCGGGTGGAAAGAAGCTCACGGCCGACAGCAGACAGCTGACAACCCACAACCCTTCACGATCCACGCTTCCAGACCGACACCCGACGACTTCTCCAAGCGCCACCACCTACTACCCACTACCCACCACCCCCACCGACGAAGAACAGCCGTCGAAGAACTACCCCCAAGGAGCCCCGCATGAATTTCAGTTTCATCCTCGTCATAGCCGCCCTCATCGCCATCGTGGTCGTGGGCATCATCCTGCTCAACTTCTTCGGGCTCTGGTTCCAGGCCCTCATGTCGAAGGCCGACGTTTCGCTCGTGCAGCTCATCGGCATGCGCTTCCGCAAGGTGCCCGGCCGCGTGATGGTCGAGTCGAAGATCATGGGCATCAAGGCCGGCCTGCAGCTCTCGACCGAGGAGCTCGAGGCGCACTACATGGCCGGCGGCCACGTGCAGCGCGTGGTGCAGGCGCTCATCGCCGCCGACAAGGCCAACATCCCGCTCAACTTCAAGCGCGCGGCCGCCATCGACCTGGCGGGCCGCAACGTGCTCGAGGCCGTGCAGATGTCGGTGAACCC
>CBFGVC010000124.1:0-6002 GCA_965652255.1 uncultured Fibrobacteria bacterium
TGGATCGCGCGCTACATCGAGCGCGCCGAGAACGTCGCGCGTTGCGTCGACGTGAGCCTGCAGGTCGCCCTCGACGCTCCCGGCGGCACCTCCGAGCAGTGGCGACCGCTGGTGGCGGCCTCGGGCGACGAGGCGCTCTTCGTGCGAAGATGGGCCGAGAAGCACGGGGACGAGGCCCTTTCCGACGTCCGGGCGCGCGACGCCGTGCTGCACTTCCTCACCTTCGACGAGACCTCGCCCAACTCGATCCTTTCGTGCGTCGCCAAGGCGCGCGAGAACGCCCGCCAGGTGCGGGGCGTGCTGGCGAGCGAGGCCTGGGAGCACCTCAACAGGTTTTATCACATGCTGCTTTCGCCGGGCGGGCGCCGCCGGGCCGTCGAGTCGCCGCACGACTTCTACAGCGAGGTGCGCTCGGCCAGCTACATGTTCGAGGGCATCGTCGAGTCCACGCTCACGCGCGACGAGGTGTGGAACTTCCTGCGCCTGGGCCGCTACCTCGAAAGGGCGGACCAAACGTCGCGCATCCTCGACGTCAAGTACTTCATCCTGCTGCCGGGGCCCGACGACGTGGGCTCGGTGGTGGACGACCTCCTTTGGTCGGCGCTCCTGCGCTCGGTGAGCGGATACGAGATGTTCCGGCGCCGGCACGGCCGCATGCTGCCGGAAAAGGTGGCGGATTTCCTCGTCCTCGACCGCGAATTCCCGCGCGCCGTGCTGTTCTGCCTGCTCCGCGCCGAGGAGGCGCTGCTTGCCATCTCGGGAACGCCGATGGGAACCTTCCGCAACGGGGCGGAGAAGCGGCTGAGCCGCCTGCGCGCCAGCCTCGCCTATTCCACGGTGGAGGACATCATCGCGCGCGGCCTGCACGAATACCTCGACGACCTGCAGGCCGGGCTCAACGGGGTCGGCGAGGCGGTGTTCGAAACCTTCTTCGCCCACGACGCGCCGGCGATGGCGGAGGCGATGCAGCAATGAGAACGGAATGGGACAATAGAACAATGCGGCAATGCAACAATGGGCGCGGAGTGCCCGATCTGTGCCGCCTCGTTTGCTTGCGGGGTTCCATTGCCTCATTGTTGCATTGTTCCATTGCCCATTGAAGGACCCTTTGACATCGAAGAAAGGAGCTTCCCATCACGTTCTGCCTAGGCATCAACCTCGAGGACGGGCTCGTCGGCATCGCCGACACGCGCATCACCTCGGGAAGCGAATGCATCACCGCCAAGAAGGTCAAGGTCTACCAGGGCCGGCGCTCGTCCTTCTTCATCATGGCCTCGGGCCTCCGCTCGGTGCGCGACAAGTCGCTCGCGTACTTCGACGAGGCCATGGAGAAAAGGGGAAAGTCCTTCGACCGCCTGTTCAAGGCGCTCAACTGCTACGCCGCGCAGGTGCGCCGCGTGGCCGACGAGGACGGCGACGCCCTTGAGAAGGCGGGCCTGCACTTCAACATCCACGTGCTCATGGGCGGGCAGCTCGCCGGCGACAAGGAGCACAAGCTCTATATGCTCTACCCGCAGGGAAACTGGGTCGAGGTCGGCGAGGGAACGCCCTACCAGATCATCGGCGCGGCGGCCTACGGCAAGCCGGTGCTCGACCGCACGCTCAAGCACGGCGACTCGCTCCCCTTCGCGCTCAAGGTCGGCAGCCTCGCCTTCGATTCCACGCGCATCAGCGCCGCCGACGTCGACTTTCCCGTGGACGTGGTCATGTACCGCAAGGGTTCCTTTCGCATGGTCGAGAAGCGCTTCACCAAGCATGACATGCGCGAGAACGCCGACTGGTGGCAGAGCCGCCTGCGCGAATCCGTGAACCAGCTTTCATCCGCCTGGTACGACGGCCTGTTCGAGGCCGAGAAGAACGGGCACGCAAAAAAGGGTGGGACGGGGAGTTCTTCGCCGGCTTACGGGCGTCCGGAAAAGGGCGGGAAGGCGGGAGGGCCCCGCGCGGTCCGCCGCGGCGCGGGGTGAGGCTTCATGCGCTTTCGCATCCGCCACGCGACGTGGTATCGCTATGACAGGCCTGTAGCGCTCTCCCCGCACGTTTTCCGCCTCAAGCCGCGGGAGGGCGCGGGGCTTCGGCTCGACGCCTTCCGGCTGTCGATCTATCCCCCTCCGGCGGAGACCTCCGCTTACCGCGACGCCGAGGGGAACGTCGTCACCTCGGCGTCCTTCGAGGGCGACACCCACGAGCTGCGAGTGGCGGTCGAAAGCGAAGGCGAGTCGGGAGCGGCATCCTGTCCGCATCGGGGGATTCCGCAGGCCTCATCCCACGCGATCTCTCCCGCGATTCCCGCCCTCGCTCCCGCTCCGGCGGGCTTGCTGCCGCCCATGCTGCGCGATTTCCTGCGCGTGGTCGGGGAAGACGCGGGCGGCGATGACGCGCGGGTTTTCCTGGACGCGCTGGCGGCGCGCATGCATGCCTCGCTCCGGCACGTTTCCCGCCCCACCGGCTTGCCGCTCGCTCCCGAGGAGACCCTGCGCGCGGGCAGCGGCGCTTGCCGCGACTTCGCCGCGCTTTTTCTCGCGGGCTGTCGCGCCCGCGGCATCCCCGCTCGCTTCGTGAGCGGGTACCTCCCCGCCGCGCCGGGGGAGCGCCAGCACATGCACGCCTGGGTCGAGGCGCTGCTGCCGGGCGCGGCCGGTCCGCCCTGCTGGCGGCCGTTCGATCCCACCCGGGCGGAGGGCGTGGGGCCGGACCACATCCCCGTGGCCGCGGCCGCCGACCCGGCCTCCGCCGCGCCCATCGAGGGTTCCTTCACCCCGCGCGGCGGCCCGGCGCGGTCGGAGATGGCGGTGGAATTGACGGTTAAAACGGGATTGATGCCGTAGGGGCAATCATGAATTGCCGCTACCCGTCGATTCCACCGTGCGTTCCGGCCGGGTAACGATCCCGGCCGTTCCCGAACGAAGCTTCGCCGCCGAAGGATCCCCTAGAAATACCTCTCCAGCACCTTCCGGTTCCCGGTGAAGTAATCGATCCCCGAGAGCAAGGTGACCGTCGCGACAATGCCCATCAGCAGCTTCGGCGTCATCTTCCAGATTTCGGTCCAAGGCTGAACGCCGGGCGTGTGCGCCTGGATCAGGGTGTTCGCGATCTCGAGCACCAGGATCGCGATCACCGCCGTGCCCTGGATCGCGGTTTTCCATTTGCCGCTGCGGCGCGCGTCGATGGTCACGCCCGAGGCGGCCGCGAGCGTGCGCAGCGTCTCGACCGTGGACTCGCGGAAGAAAATCACCGCCACCATCCAGACCGAGGCGTACCCCGAGGCCAGGAAGCACAGGAAGATGATCATGTTGGTGATCTTGTCGGAATACGGGTCGAGGTACTTGCCCAGCTGGCTGACCTCGCCGCGCTTGCGGGCGAGGTAGCCGTCGAGGCCGTCGCTGGCCACGAAGAAAATGGCCAGAAGCGCCGCCATGACCTTGAAGATGAGGTGGTTGTTCGAATAGTCGAGGTCGTTGTCGTAAAAGAACATCCAGATGAACACGGGCGCCAGGAGGATGCGGCTGAAGGTGACCTGCGTCGCCAGCGAGATGGGCTTCCGCGACACCTCGTCGCGGTAGTAGAAGTAGAGGTAGCCCACGGCGGTGGAGAGCATGAGCAGGATGGTGATCACCATCGAGATGCGGGCGAAGTACACCGCCTCGCCGAAGCGCAGCACCGGCGTGGTGTCGAGCGAGTAGAGCACCAGCGTGACGATGAGGGCCACGTTGGTGGCGCCGCCCCAGAACGGGTTCAGGGGAAGCCGGCGCCGCTCCTTGAGCAGGCTGATCGAGAAGATCAGGTAGAACACGTTCCGCAAGGTCAGGATGACAAGGCCGGTCGTCAGGATGACGGGCGTCTCGCGGTCCGGAGTCCAGAACAGGCGCAGGAACATCGCGAGAAAGAGCAGGTTTACCAGCAGCTTGTCGCCCAGCTTGAGCCAGAACAGCGCGGCGGGACTCTCGATCTCCTCATGCCGGCCGCCGAACGGCCACCACGTGCCCACGAACAGCGACGCCAGCAGGAAGGCCGTGGCCAGCAGGTTGCGGTTGAGGGCGAGGAGGCCGAGGGTCGCCGCGAAGAGCAGGATGCGCGTGACCAGGAAGGCCCTTCCCGTGACGAGATTCAAAAGCAGGCGCGGCTCGGGGACTGGCGCGGTCATGCCGGAAAGTTACACCGAATGGGGCGGGGGTGGGTGGGTATTGGGTAGTGGGTATTGGGTAGAGGGTGGTGGGTAGTGGGTAGTGGGAGGAATGAGGGGGAACTTTCGTCCGCCATGTCGGTTTGTTCCCACTACCTACCGGCCACCCGCCACCGACGGCCACCCGCCAACGAGGACAACCTTCGAAAAGAATCAGGGGCAGGGGTGGTGGAGTTAAGGAGATTCGAACTCCTGACCCCCTGCTTGCAAAGCAGGTGCTCTACCAACTGAGCTATAACCCCGCTGCTCGCCTCAACCTCAGGTTCCGGATGGTGGGCCTGGGAAGACTTGAACTTCCGACCCCCGCCTTATCAGAGCGATGCTCTAACCAACTGAGCTACAGACCCAAAGCTCCCACGACGATCCGGGAAACCTTGTTTCCATCCGAAAATCCCGAAAATCAGGAGAAATTTCCCGAAAACGGAGGCGGGAATATAGGTGCGGGAGAACGGGATGTCAATGGGAGGGGGAGGGAGCAAATATGAAATCAGAAATATGAGATATGAAAGGAGCACCCGGTCCGGAGAAGGGCGCTTGTGTTTTTTCATATTTCCGATTTCATATTACTGGTTTTTTCCCCAGCCCCCATCCCTTCGCCTCGAGCTCCCGCTCCAACGCTTCCGGCTCCCGCGCCACGGCGCCCGGGAATTGATGCCGGAAGAAGGTGACCTGCTTTTTGGCGTACTGGCGCGTGCGCGCCACCACGGTCGGCAGCATGGATCGAGGATCCTTGCCTGCCGCCAGCGAGGCGGCGATCTCGCGGTAGCCGATGGCGTTGAAGGCGGGAGTCCGCATGGGATCGAAGCGGGTCATAAGGTCGCCGACCTCGTCGGCCCAGCCGCGCCGGAACATGTCCTTGGCCCGCGCGGCGATGCGATCGTGCAGGGCCTTGCGCTCGGGATGCAGCCACAGGAAGGGGACGCCCGCGAACAACGGGTTCAGGGGTTCCTCGGCCTTCGGCGCCGCATAGGAGCGGCCGGTATGCAGCCAATTCTCGAGTCGCTTGGTGATTCGATAGACATCGTTCGGGTCGACCTTGCGCATTCCCTCGGGATCGTTTTCGGTCATCTCGGCGTGCAGGGCCTCCAACCCTTTTTCTGCGATGCGGGCCGCCGCGGCCTCGCGGATTTCCCTCGGGGTCTCCCCCCGCTCTTCCGATCCGGGGTACATCCATTCCTTCAAATACAGTCCCGTTCCCCCCACCACGAGAAACCGCTTGCCCGGATTCGCGGCCAGGATTCCACCGGCCTCCCGCGCGAAGCGCCGGGGGGAAAACGCCTCGGAGGGGGACACGCAACCCAGGAGATGATGGGGGATCCGTTGCAGGGCTTCTTCGTCGGGGGATCCGGTGCCGACCTTGAATCCCTCGTAAAGTTGGCGTGAATCGGCGGAAATCACCTCGAGGCCAAGGGTTTCGGCCCAGCGCAGCGCAAGCGCGGTCTTGCCCGAGGCGGTGGGCCCGGCGAGAATGGCGACGATGGGAGAGGGGGAGGGGGAAGGCATGGGGAGGGGAAGATATCGACAATACAACAGTAGAACAATAGAGCAATGGAGCAATGGGGCAACGCGGCAGGACAAGGGAGTAACCGGGCAAGGGCGCGACGGAGCAACGGCACAACGGTGCAGAAGTGCTGAGCGTGGCGACGCGAGGGCAAGGTGGATGCGAATACAAGCATCACGACATCACAGCATCACAACATCACAACAGCAAGCCGCGGGGCTGTCATTCATCCGGTTGGAAGGGCCTCCTTGATAGCGACTCCCGACGCGTTGCCGCTGTATTGTTGTACTGCTGTACTGCTGTACTGCTGTACTGCTG
>CBFGVC010000125.1:0-5871 GCA_965652255.1 uncultured Fibrobacteria bacterium
GGCGGAAGTCGTTCCACGGATCCTCGGCGTTGATGCGGCACTCGATGGCGTGGCCGTTGATCTTGATGTCGTCCTGCGTGAAGGAAAGCTTCTTGCCGGCGGCCACCTCGATCTGCGCGCGGATCAGGTCCACGCCCGTGACCTCCTCGGTCACCGGATGCTCCACCTGGATGCGCGTGTTCATCTCCATGAAGTAGAACGAGTTGTCCTTGTCGTAGAGGAACTCGATGGTGCCGGCGTTCACGTAGCCGGCCTCCAGCGCGCCCTTCACCGCGACCTCGCCCATCCTTTTGCGGATCTCGGGAGTCACCGCCGGGCTGGGGCTCTCCTCGATCAGCTTCTGGTGGCGGCGCTGCACCGAGCAGTCGCGCTCGCCCAGGGAGACCATGTTGCCATGGCTGTCGCCGATGAGCTGGATCTCGACGTGGCGCGGCTCGGTGAAGTAGCGCTCGAGGTACAAGGCGCCGTTGCCGAAGGCGATCTGCGCCTCGGAGGTGGCCACGGGGTACAGCTTGCGCAGTTCCGCCTCGTCGCGCGCCATGCGCATGCCGCGCCCGCCGCCGCCGGCGGAGGCCTTCACGATCACGGGATAACCGACCTTCTCCGCCTCGCGAAGCGCGTCCTCGAGGGTTTCCACAAGGCCCAGCGAACCGGGGATGGTGGGCACCTTCGCCTTGCGCATGGTGGCCTTGGCCTCGGCCTTGTCGCCCATGCGGGCGATCACCTCGGGCCCGGGGCCGATGAAGGTGAGCTTGTTGTCGCGGCACACCTCGGCGAAGCGGGCGTTCTCCGAGAGGAAGCCGTATCCGGGGTGCACCGCGTCGGCGTTGGTCAGCTCGGCGGCCGACAGTATCTGCCGCATGTTGAGGTAGCTCTGCTTGCCTGCCGGAGGGCCGATGCAGATGTCCTCCTCGGCCTGATAGACGTGCATCGAATGCGCGTCGGCGGTGGAGTGCACAGCCACGGTGGCGATGCCCATCTCCTTGCAGGCGCGGATGACGCGCAGCGCGATCTCGCCGCGGTTGGCGACCAGGATTTTTTTAAACACGGATTCTCCGATCGCGTCCGCCCGTGTACGGGCAATTCATGAATTGCCCCTACACCGGCCGGACGCGGAAGAGGACGGTGCCGTATTCCACGGGCGTCTCGTTGGACACGCAAACCTCGACGATCTCGCCCGACAGGTCGGACTCGATCTCGTTCATGATCTTCATCGCCTCGATGATGCAAAGCACCTGGCCGGGCTTGACCACCGTGCCGACCTGCGCCAGCGCCGGGGAACCGGGCGACGAGCTGGCGTAGAAGGTGCCGACCATGGGCGAGGTGATTTCCTTGAGGCCGGAGGCGGCGGGCTTGGGAACGTCCGCCGCGGCCGGAGCGGGCGCCGACGCGGAAGCGGCAGCCGGAGCCGGACCAGCATGCGCCACTCCGATGGGAGCCGGCGCGGCGATGTAGGTCGGGGCCGCGGCGACCTGTTTCGACTCCTTCTTCAGGACGAGGCTGAAGGTGCCGTCGCTGAAGCGAAGCTCCGCGAGGCCGCTCTTGTCGAGCAGCTTGACCAGGTTCGAGACGTCGGAGAGTTGCATGCGGGAATTCCTTTTCGGTCACGCCTTTGGGTCATGGGAGGGGATCCATGGGGGCATGGGATCCGTCTCCGCCGTCCCGCTAGCCGGGTTCGGCGATGGAAGCTTCGATCTCGTCCAGACGCCGCTTCACTGCGGCGTCGCCGGGCTGCCGCTGCAGCAATTGGCGGTAAATCAGGAGGGCCTGTTCCTTCAAACCTTGCTGAAAATATATCTCGGCCAAAGTGACCGTGGCAACGTGAGGCGCCGAATTTTCGCTGTTTTCGGGCTCCTCCTCCTCATCCCGGACCGGGAAGGCGAAAGCGGGCGACGGGACGGAAATCGGGTCGGCCTCACGCTTTTCCGACGGACGAACGGGAACCCGGGCGATAAGCACCGGATCGCCTTCGGGCTCCCAAGGCTCCTGGGCCGCCAGCCTGCGCCGATGCAGTTCGCCCGCCGCGCCCGGTTGCTCCGCGAGGCCGAGCAGCGCCGCCGGGCATTCGGGGTCAAGGCGCAACACGGACTCCAGCCATTCGCGCGCCTCCCCCTCGCGGCCGGACTCGCGCGCGATGCGCGCCAGCACGAGCCGGGCGGCCACGTCGGCGGCGTCGCGCCTCAGGCCGGCGGTGAGCAGGCCCACCGCCTCCTCAGTCCGGTCTTCGAGATACAGCGCCTCTCCCCGCCGCGCGAATCCGGGCACGGCAGCGGCCACGGTTTCCGCTCCGTTCACAGCGGGATGGCCTCCTCGACCAGCATGACGGGAATGTCCTCGCGGATCGGATACAGGACCTTCCCGTCGGCGCGGAGCAGCCCCGCCTCCATCTTCTCGCGCACGGGCTGCCCGGCGCGATTGGCCAGGGTTCCCTCCTCGGCGCGGCGGTTCAGCTCCGCGATCAGGGATTCGGGGGCAAGGGAAACGTCCTGCCGCGTCTCGGGGCAGCAGAGGATTTCAAGCAGGCGGGGATCGACCATTTCAGGAGTCCTTGTTGTGATGGGCGACTTTCGTACTCGGGCCTCGCGCCGGGAAGGGCCTCACTTCTCCGCGTACTGCGCCATCGCCGCGTACTTGGCGGCGCGCTTGCGCAGCAGATGGTCCATGTCCTCGCCGAGCAGGCGGGCGAGCTCGTCGCGCAACGCGTCGCCCAGCGCCGCGCATGCGGCCGGAGGATCCCAATGCGCGCCGCCCAGCGGCTCGGGCACGACCCGGTCGATCACGCCGAGGGCCTTCAGCTCGTCGGCGGTGATCTTCATCGTTCCGCTCAAGTCTTGTTTCTTGCTGCTGTCGCCCCACAGGATCGCGCTGCACGACTCCGGCGAGATCACGCCGTACCAGGCGTTCTCGAGCATGAGCAAGCGGTCCCCCACCCCGATGCCGAGCGCGCCGCCGCTGGCGCCCTCGCCGATCACCACGGCGAGGATGGGCGCGCGAAGGACCGCCATCTCCATCAGGTTCACGGCGATCGCCTCGCCCTGCCCTCGCTCCTCAGCCCCAAGGCCCGGGTAGGCGCCGGGAGTGTCGATGAACGAGATCACCGGCAACCCGAACTTCTCCGCGAGCTTCATGACCCGCAATGCCTTGCGGTACCCTTCCGGGTGCGCCATGCCGAAATTGCGGCGGATGCTTTCCTTGGTGTCGCGGCCCTTCTGCTGGCCCACGATGGCCACGCTGCGGCCGTCGAGGCGAGCCAGTCCCGTGATCATGGCCGGGTCGTCGCCGTAGCGCCGGTCGCCGTGCAACTCCACGAAATCGGTGAAAATGCTCTTGACGTAATCCAGCGTGAAGGGGCGGCCCGCGCGGCGGGCCAGCTCGATGCGGTTCCACGGCGTGAGCCGGGCCGCGATCTTTTTCTGCAGCGCCTCCTTCTTGGCCTGCAGGCTTTTCACGTCGGCGTCGGTGACGCCCCCGGTCTTGAGCAAATCCTCGATCTTCATCGCCAGCTCGACGACGGGCTGCTCGAACTCGAGATGGGGCCCCTTGGGTACGGGCATGCGGGCGAATCCTTTCCGAACTCTGAAGGCGAAAAGATAAGACGATGCGGGACGGGCGAAGCCGCCGGATTTCCGGAAAAAGAGGGCGGATTCGGGGGCGGCCGGAATGGGGCGCGGCGTTGTCGGGACGGGGCGGAGAGGCGTGAGGGAGGGAGGCGAAAGGCAACGCGACCCGCCGAGGCCGCTCGTGTTCCATTGTTCCATCGCCGCGTCGTCGCCGAGGCTTCGCCGGCAGGCGGGCCTCCCCTACTTCCCGAAATGCAAGTCCACCAGCGTGATGCTTCCGGGAGCAGGATCGCCCACCAGCATGCGGATGTCGAGGACCTTCGGCCCCCTGCGGGCCAGCACCTGAAGGGCCGCGGGATAGGCATCCTCCTCGAGGGCGATGATGACGCCCTGGAGGTCGAGCTTGGTCGAAAGGTTGCCCAACGCGCCGAGGTCGCCGACGACGCCGGAGCGCACGTCGGCAGGGATCGGCCCCGGCGGGAAATGGATGAAGCCGATGCACTCGTAGCCTTCCAGCGCGTAATTGTGGATCAAGGCGGCGAGCGCCTGCGCGCGGGGCCCGGTCCCGAGGATCGCCACGCGCTGGGATCCGCCCATGATCCTGCGGAACAGGCGTCCGCCGTGGCTGGCGAGCCAGCGCCAGGATACGATCAACGGGATGGCCGTGAGCGCCGTGGCGGCGAACACGACGCGGGAGTAGGCGCGCTCGCGCATGAAGTAGCTTAGCGAGAAGAAAACGAGGAATCCCACGGCCGAGGCGAGGAGGACCGTCCGCAGGGGCGTGAGCCTGCGACCGTACTCCCCGATCCAGGCCAGCGGCAGCAGCACCGAGACGGAAGCCAGCGCGTGCCAAGCGAAGTAAAGGCCGGGAACCTCGAGACCCACGTGCGTGATGCCGAGCGCGGCGTGATAGGCGTAGCTGGCCACGGCCAGCGTGCCGTTCACGATCGCGAGGTCGGCCAGCCAACGAGGCCATTTCCGGAAGCGCGAAGACGCGAAGTTGCTGATGGCCAGGCTCACCACCCCGGCGGTGAGCAGGAATCCCGGCAGGGCCCGGAGCTCCAGGTGCTTCTTCGAGAAGAGGATCATCGCCTCGTAGAAGTGCAGGAAGGTGCTGAAAGGGCGGCTCTTGGCGCTCTCGCCCTTGAAGTGGATGATCTGCGTCGCAGGGTGGTAATAGTTCCTCAGGCCCAGGGCCTTGATGCGAAAGCAAAGGTCGAGGTCTTCCCCGTACATGAAGAAATCCTCGTCGAACCCGCCCACCGTCCGAAAGGTCTCCGCGCGCACGCACAGGAACGACCCCGAGACGGCATCCACCTCGTGCGTCTGGTTCTCGTCGAGGTAGGTGAGGTTGTAGCGGCCGAACACGCGGCTTTGCGGAAAGAGGTTCCCCAGGCCCAGGAAGCGGTACGCGGCCACTCGGGGCGAGGGGAAACTGCGCTTGGAGGCGGCCTGGAGGCTGCCGTCGCGGTTGAGCACCTTGCATCCCACCGCCCCGGCGTCGGGATGGCTCCCGAAAAAATCACGCATGATGGCGAGCGTGTCCTCCCGCACCAGCGTGTCCGGGTTCAGGAACACGAGCAGCTCATGGGAAGCCGTGGCGGCCGCGCGGTTGCAGGCGGTGCCGAAGCCGAGGTTGCGGTCGGAGGGCATCCAGAGCACGTCGGGCCACCGGGGCCGCAGGAGCGCGACCGTGCCGTCGCGCGAGTCGTTGTCGAAGACGATGATCTCGACGGGGCCGCCGTGCGCCGCCGCCGCGTGCCGCACGCTTTGAAGGCAGGCGTCGAGCAGCTCGCGCACGTTGTAGGAAACGATGATGACGGAAACGCCGGCGGGAGGGCGGGCCGGGGGGCGGGGGTCGGGAATGGGCAAGGGCGACCCATGGGTCGCCCCTACGGGGCGTTTCCCGCCGCCCCCATCCCGCGTTCCCGATCTCCCGTCCAATTCAGCGCCCTCCCCCCAACCGCAGCTTGATCAGGAGGAACAAGGCCTCGCGGATGATGCCGCCCGACATCTTGGAAGCCCCCATGGTGCGGTCCTTGAATATGATGGGGATCTCGACGATCCGGCAGCCCTTCCTCCAGAGCTTGTAGTTCACCTCGATCTGGAACGAGTAGCCGCCGGAACTGATGCGGCCGAGGTCGAGCTTGCGCAGGGCCTCGGCGCGAAAGCACTTGAAGCCGCCGGTGGCGTCGCGCACGGGGATCCCCGTGATCCACCGCGCGTACATGTTGGCGAAGTAGCTGAGAAGCAGGCGGCTCATCGGCCAGTTCACCACGTTCACGCCGTTGACGTAGCGGCTGCCGATGAC
>CBFGVC010000126.1:0-5849 GCA_965652255.1 uncultured Fibrobacteria bacterium
ATCGCCGACAAGTGGGAGGAATCCTCCGAGGCGATCCGCGCGCGGGTGCTGGCCGCGCGGGCCATCCAGCAGGAGCGCTTCCGCCAGCATGCGGGCGTGCATTGCAACGCCCACATGGCTACGCGGGAGATCCGGCGGTATTGTGCCTTGTCCGCACCTTGCCGGGGGTTGCTTCGCGGGGCCGTGGAGTCGCTGGGCCTCTCGGCGCGCGCGTTCGACCGCATCCTCAAGGTGGCTCGCACGGCGGCCGACCTCGACGGCAGCGAGGCCGTGGCCGAGCGGCACATCGCCGAGGCGATCCACTACCGGAGCATGGACCGCAAGGCCTCGTGAAAACGGGAGCGGTCACGGGCCTGCGATTCGTGGGCCCCGAGGGGAGCAGGTGGGGGGAGGCCGGGACCCCGCAGCGCGGGCAGGCGACGAGCGGTGGGCGATCCCGCGCGAGGAGGCCCGGCCGAGGGGGCGGGCCCGCCCCCCACCGGCGGCTCGCGTGTTTGGGGGTTTTCGCGGTCGGAGGCCGGGGGCCGGAGGTTCTCTTCGAATTTCGTTCGTGATAATGGGTAGTGGAGCGACATTTGGGGTATATTTTGTTTCAAACCATTCTTTCAGGGGGCGAAAATGAATCGTGTCCAAGGTCTCATGACGGCCGGTGTGCTCTGCATGGCGGCGAGCGCGCTCGGCCAAAACCTGCTTTCGAATCCCGGCTTCGAGGACGGCGGCAACGGCTGGACCCTCTTTACGCAGGGCGGAAGCGTGGCTGTCGGCCAGGTCACCTATCCCACCAGCGGGGCGCTCACCGGGACGCGGTATGCGCGCGTCGAGGTCACCCAGCCCGCTGAATCCTCGGCGGAAAACTGGCACCTCCAGCTCCAGCCTGCCGGATGGGAGGCGGGAATCGGCGCCACGTACGAGTTCAAGTTCTGGGCCAAGAGCGAACCCGATGCCCCGATCCATGTCTCGGTCCAGGGTTCCGACTGGTCCTACATCACCGGCACGAGTTTCGGGCTCACATCCGAATGGGCGGAGTATTCCTTCACCCACTTTTCCGAGGCGGAGGGCACGGCCGCCGTGCGTTTCCACGTGTACGTGGCCGAGACCGCGGGCGTTTACAGCTTCGACGACTTCAGCGTGACGGCGCTGACCGCGGGCGTGCGGGGAACCGCGGCCCGGGCGCAGGACCTTCGGGTGAGGCGCGAGTCCGGAAACTTCGTCGTCTCCCTCGGCACCGGCGTGTCCGGGGCCTGGAAGGCGGAATTGGTCGACCTGCGCGGGGCGGTGCTTTCCACGGCGACGGGCAGCGGCGAAGGAGCCTTGCGCTTGGCCGCCCCGCGCGAGGGTGGCGCCTACATCGTCCGGGTGAGCGCGGGCACTCGCGCCTGGGTGCGCAAGGTTTCGGTTCTGTAACAGCCTTTTCCCGGTTGAAAAAGCGTCGGCGCCGGGTGCGCCGGCGCTTTTTTTGTTCCGGTCGCCTTCCCGGAGCCGCCTCGGCGCGGCCGGGCGACCTCCCGGGAGGAGCGGGGGGACGGGGGCGCAGCAAGCCGTGACGGGTGCAATCCGGTGGTTTCGTGACATCTTTTAGCGATAATGTCTCATTGGAGGGTGACAAGTAAAACGACGCGACAATCAATTATTATTAAGGAAGCCCTTGCAAATCGGGTCGGGTGCAAGGGCTTGAATCATCGATCCGGCACTAATGGCTTTGGGGGAATAACATGAGGTCCATTATCAACTCGACGGGTCTTTTCAGCCTGGTGGGCGGCAAGGCGGCTTTCGGCGCCGCGGCCTTCGTCTTGCTCGCCGCCACCATGTCGAGCGCGGCCCCGGGGGACACGGCTCGCGTCAACTGCGGCGGCCCCGCTTACACCGGGGGAGACGGACGCGTGTGGGCCGCTGATTCGGGCTTCGTCGATGGCACGGTGTATGCGCCCGACAACCCTCCTAACATCGAGGGAACGAACGATCCGTCCCTCCACCAGACCGAGCGGTATGGAGACGCCTCGGACTTCTCCTACAACTTCAACATGAATCCGGGCACCTACCGTGTCGTCCTGCACAATGCGACCCTTTGGGACGGGGCTTGCGGCGAGGGCACCCGCGTCTTCGACGTGACCATCAACGGGACCAAGGTGCTCACCGACTACGACATGTCCGCCCATGTCCCCTGTCTCACCGCCCACGACACATCCTTCAATGTGTCGACCGGCCTCGACGGGAAGATCAACATCACCTTCCAGGTCGGCGCCGTCCAAAATCCCAAGATCAACGCCATCGAGGTCCTGCGCTTGTCGGGGGTCTCGATCCAGGGCGCGTCGAGGTCCGCCGCGGCCCGCTTCCCGGTCGTGAACGCGTCGAACGGCGGGCTGGTCGTCCAGTCCTTTGTCGACGGCGCCTACATGCTGGAGCTGAAGGACGTGCAGGGCAAGCGCATCGCCTCGAAGACCGGCTTCGGCGTCGGCTCGCAGGCGTTCACCAACCTGCGCCCGGGCGTGTACTTCCTGACCTCCGTGTCGGGCAAGGAGTCCGTGACGCGCAAGGTCAGCGTGCTGCGCTAAGAGACTCCCGAAGCGTTGCTTCCCCGAAAGGCCCGGATCGCCGAGAGGCGGTCCGGGCCTTTTCGTTCCTATCCGCGTTCCTATCCGCACCGCTCCGCATATCCACCCCTCGAACCACTCCGCGACCTCCCCGGCACGATTTTCAATCCGGGCCGAACTCCCGGATGCGCTGCGAGAAGTGCGGGTCGTCGGCATGTGCGAGGGCGCGTTCGTTGACGCGATGGCGCGCCCGCAATTCCCCGATCGGGAGGTCGGAATCGATGAGACCGATGTCGCGGGCGAGCTCGTCGGAGAAGGCGGGCATGAGGATCTTGTGGCTGCGAGGGATCCGCCGAGGGGAGATCTCGTTGGCGTGGTCCACCAGGTTGGTGGTGCAGGTGTTGGTGAGGGTGTTGTAGAACTCGGGAGTTTCGGCGAGAGCGTTCGCGCGATGGAGCATGGAGACGAACATGCGGCGCATGTTCTCCCGGTCGGCCGTCACCGGATACAGGAAGACGTCGTCCTTGCGGTGGTTCGTCCTCAGGGCGATGACGTCGCGCTCGTCGGCGACCACGTAGAAGAGCTCGTATTGGCGCAGGAGGCCGCGCAGCACCGAGTAGGATTCGCCTTTTTCCTTGCGGGCCTCCACCGATATGGCCACGTACCCTCCCCCTGAGAACCCGAAGGACACCAGCGTGTGAGCCGCTCCGGCGGGGTATCCGGTGAAGGGCACCACCGCGAACCACATCGACTCCAGTTCGCGCAGGTCGAAGGCCTTGTCGTAGTAACGGACGTCGTAATCCTCGCCGGTGCGGTACCGGAAATCCCGGATGTCCCGGATGGTGACGCTGTCGCCCGTGAATTCGGCGCGTGCGGGCACTGCCGAATCGGGGGACCAGTCGCGCTCGGTCGAAGGGCGCAGCGTCAGGCGGAGCGCGGCGTGCGCGAGCACTGCCAGCGCAAGCAGCGCCGCCGCGAAGGCGCCAAGGAGGCGGGGCATGCGGGAAGGATTGATCGGGGGCCCCCGTTTTCTCGAGGATCGCGGACGCGGTGGCAACTCCGGGCAAAATAGCTTCGTGAACGGCCGTCAGGATATTTGGGCAAGCCGCGGCCGGAAGCTAGCTTGCGGGAAGGCGCGGCTTTCGCGTCCCCTTTCCGACGCCAACCATGCACCTTGCCCTCTCCCACGTCGAAATGCGGCTTCCCGGCCGAGAGGAGCCCCTTTTCCGGCTTCCGGGCCTCGACATTTCATCAGGCGAGCGGCTGCTGATCCGCGGACCGAGCGGTTCGGGCAAGACCACACTGCTCCATCTGTTGTCCGGGCAATTCCTGCCGCACGCGGGTTCGATCCTCGCCGGGGGAGTGGAGTTGACCCGGCTCGGCGCGTCGGCGCGGGCGCGCTTCCGCCGCCGCCACTTCGGCATCGTCTTTCAGCGCGCAGGGCTTGTCGCGCACCTCACCGTGCTCGAGAACGTGCGGGTCGGCATTCCTCCCGGCGCGGCCGCGTCTCCGGCGGAGGCGCGCGACCGGGCCCGCGAGGCCCTGCGCGCCTTGGGGCTTGAGCCGTTGGCGGGGCGGCGGGCCGGGCTCCTGAGTCCCGGCGAACAGCAGCGCGCGGCCGTGGCGCGCGTGCGCGCCGCGGCGCCGGGCGTCATCCTCGCCGACGAGCCGACCTCGAGCCTCGACGCGCCGGGAGCCGAGGCCGTGATGGACGCGCTGATGGAAGCCTCGGAGGGGCGCACCTTGGTGACCGTGAGCCATGACGCCCGCGTCGCGGCGCGCTTCGGGAACGTCCGCGACTTTTCGGATCTGACCGTGAACCCGGCGGCGGAACAACCGGCACGCGCGCCATGACGCCTTTCCGCCTCGCGCTCCTGAACCTCGCGCGGCATCGCGCGGCCACCTTGCTGGCGGTGGCCTCCTTGGCGCTGGCCGTGGCCTGCGCGGGCATCCTGCTGCGCGCGCAGGCGA
This sequence comes from uncultured Fibrobacteria bacterium, assembly GCA_965652255.1. GTDB lineage: Bacteria > Fibrobacterota > Fibrobacteria > UBA11236 > UBA11236 > UBA11236. The sequence goes on from CBFGVC010000126.1 coordinate 4,503, forward strand.
TGGCCGACGCGCGCTTTTCCTCCATCGCCCGCGTGGGCGACGCGCTGCTGGGGGCCAAGGCCGATCCGGTGGACATGGTCCTGGGCGCGCTGAACCTGGAGGGATCGTATCCGGGAACCATCCCCTTCCGCATGTCGATCCTGATCAACAATTACTGGCTGGACGGGGAGTTCTCCGTGGGCGTGACCCCGATCGTGTTCTGCGGCAAGTACCGCGGTCGCCGCGTGATCGGGACCTCGCCCACGGCGCCTGCGGAGGGGGATCCTGCCGCCGGGCCGCGGTTCCTCACCGGGCTTGCGATCGCCTCCGGCGCTTGGCCGGCGACCGGGGCGGGAGTGGTCGCGGGCGCGGAGGCGGCGGCGCGCGAAGGGCTGCGCGTCGGCGACACCGTGGGCGTGCGCGCGTGGACTTCCGATTCCATGGAGGCGGAAGCGTCCGCGGCAGCGCGTCCGATGCGGGTCACCGGCATCCTCGAGCCGATGGGCAACGCCTGGGACGGGGCGTTGTTCACCAACCTGATCCAGGCGCAAACCTTGCTTGGGAAACTCGACCTCGCGACCTGGGACGGCAACCCGTGGGAGTGGGTGGCGCATTACCTCGTGTTGCAGGTTCCTCCGGAGGGGATGGAGCGGTTGCAGGCGCTCGTGAACCAGCGCACGGTGGCGCAGCTGGCTTCCGTTCCCGCCGCGATCGCGACGCTGGAGCGGTTGACCGCCTCGGGCCGCGCCCTCGGCCTGGCGGTGACCCTGCTCGCCTTGTTCCTGGCCGCGGCCGCGGTCGCGGCGCTCATGCTGGGCAGGTTCGAGTCGCAAAGCCGACAGGTCGCGGCGCTGGAGGCGATCGGCTACGCGCGCCCTGAACTGCTCGCGATGCTGGCCTGGGAGGGAGCGCTGCTGGGGCTGGCCGCGGCCGCGCTCGGCGCCGCGCTGGAAGCCGCCGCCTTCCCGTTCTTCGTCGCGGCGTTGCCCGCCGCCCTGCCGGCGCAGCCGGGCTTCACCCTCCTGGCGAGTTGGCCGGCATGGTTCCTGGCCGTCGCCTTGGTGACGGCCGCCTCGGTGCTGTCGTCGCTGTTCATCTTCGTCCGGAGGCCGGGCGAGCGCTTGCGCGAGCTGGCTTGAGGACTCGGCCCTCAGGCCGTGCGATCGACGCCGACGTCCCCGGACGATCCGGCGATTCCGGGAGAAGCCCCCTGGATTTTCCCCTGCCTCCGCAAGGTCGAATCGCGTTTTGGGCCCGGTTTTGAAGGGTGGCCGCGAGGGTCGCAAAGATTTAAATTTGAAGCATCGACAAAGGTCGATCCGGGGGCGTAAAGGTTTCGACGGGATCGGATGAGTCGAGAGTTGCATG
>CBFGVC010000127.1:0-5844 GCA_965652255.1 uncultured Fibrobacteria bacterium
TGCTGTGATGCTGTGATGCTGTGATGCTGTGATGCTGTGATGCTGTGATGCTGTGCTTCTTCCGTTGTGATGCTGTGTTTCTTCGTCAGCTTCCGGCCGCGGTCTTCCGCTTCCTCACCGCCGTCAACGCCCACATCGCCAGCAGGAACACGATCTCCGCCCCGATGTAGCCGAAGAGCTTGATGGCGATTCCCGAGGTGAAGCCGTAGGAGTGAAGGCCCACGTTGAGCAGGTTCACGCCCTGCCACGCCAGGCTCACGATGATCGCGCCGATCACCGCGCCCGCGGCCAGGCCCGTCTCGCGGATCACGCCCCAGTACTTCGCGTGGAGCAGGATGGCGCACCAGATGACGATCAGCAGCGCGCCGTTCTCCTTGGGATCCCATCCCCAGAAGCGGCCCCAGCTTTGGTCGGCCCAGATTCCGCCCAGCACGGTTCCGATGAACGAGAACAAAAGGCCGAAGCACAGCGTGCCGTAGACCATCCGGTCGGTTTCACGCAGCGACGCGCGGATCTCGGGCGTGGGGTTCGGATGCCAGGCGCCGCGGGCCAGGCGGATATGGGCGATGGCGCCGGAGAGGGCGCAGGCGGCATAGCCCACCGTGATGGTGATGACGTGCGTGGAGAGCCAGAAGTTGCTGTTGAGCACCGCCACCAGCATTTGCTTGGTGTCGCCCTCCGAGGCGTAGCGGCTGGCGATGGTGAGCAGCATCGTGCCGAGCATTCCCGCCGAGAGCAGCGCCACGCCTTGCCGGCTGCGGCGCTCCAGGAAGAGGGCCACGGCGATGGAGACGGCCGCCACGAAGGGAAAAGTCTCGAAGAGCGAGGTCACCGGCGGGCGCCGCATGATGATGATGCGGCCCACGATGTCGGCGGTCAGGAGGAAGAGGCCGGCCCCGGAGGCGATCCAGGTGGAGAGGTAGAGCCACCGGCGGCGGAACAGGAAATAGGTGAAGCCGAGGAACATCGCGATCCAGAACAGCACCGTGGCCTTGAAGAGGGGGTCGATCCGGTTCTTGAAGACCTCGAGCCGAAGGCTCGTGTTCCCGATCTCGGCGGCGGCGATCCGCTCCACCGCCTCGTTGAAGGCCGCCGCCGCGCTGTCGAAGGCGGGAGCGTCGCCGGCCCGGTAGGCTTCCGCCATGGCGGCCAGGCTTCCGGCCTCGGGGTTGAGCTTTTGCAGCAGTCCCGCCTCGGCCACCACCTCGGCGGGGCTGTACCAGGTCCCTTCCTTGCCGGGCTCGGGAATGACGCGCAGCAGCGAGGGCACGCCGGTTTGCGACTGCAGGTACATCGCCCGCGACACGCGCACGATCTCCTGCTCCACCGGCGTGAGCGCGCCGGATCGGCCCGCCGCGTCGAGAATGGCGGCGATGCGCGGCGCGCGCGCCATCATCTGCCAGAAGGAGTAGGTGGGCCCTTCATCCAGGCCCAGCGCATCGCGCGTGGCCTGCTGGAAGACGATCAGCGATCCGCTGGGAAGGGCGTACTGTGCCGACCGCGTGAGGTTCAGGAAGGAGGCCACGTTGGCGAAGGTCCGCAGGGCCTCCTGCTGCACAACGTCGCGGCGCTCCTCCTCGACCGAGTCGGCCGCCGCGGCCACGCGCTGGAGGTTCTCGAGCCCGGGCTCGATCTGGCGATAGGTGTAGAGGCGCTTCTTCTCGGGCGCGATGCCCATCGCCTCGGCCACGGCCGGATTGTCGATGCGGAACAGCTTGAGGTCGCCGGTTTTCTCGGGGGCGAAGACGATGTCGGCCATCACCGAGAGCGCGGAGCGCCCCTCGACGCTGGCGCGGCCCGACCATTGCGTGATCACGTGCCGCGCCAGCGTCTCCACCGGCTTGACGCGTCCCTCGTGCAGCACCGCCATGGCGGCGAAGCGGTCGAGGTCGGAATCCTTCTCCAGGCCCGCCGCGGGACGGCCCAGGTCCTGGGGCAGCAAGGTGAATTCGCCTCCCAGGCCCAGGCTTTCGGGCAGGGGATCGTCGTCGAGGGCCGCGAGCGCGGGCGCGGCGGCGAGTCCCGTCAGCATCGCCAAGGCGAGCGCGGGCAGGGAAAGGGAGAAAGGGGGTCTTTTCATCGCGGTCATCCTGCGCGTCATGGGCGGGCCGTCCTTCGCACGTAGCCCAGGAAGTGCAGGGCGAAGTGGAGCAGCATGCCGCCGAACACCATCAGGCTGCTGACGTAGGGGAGCAGGCGGCCGGGATTGGTGACCACCGCGAAGGTGGAGCGCTCCGCGGTCGCGTCGATGCTGAAGCTGGCCTGGAAGAAGGTGTAGCCCTTGTGGCGCAGCGGATTGTTCATCCAGATCTTCACCGGCCGCGACGACCCGCCGTCGTGCAGCACGGCGTCGCTCTCGAAGCCCTTGGCCACCTCGGTTCCGGGGTGCAAGGTGCGGATGAAGTCGTCGAGGGTCAGGGAGAAGTCGAGCGGGTAGTGGCGGCGCCGCAGCTGCAGGAACACGCGCTGCCCGCCCATGGTGATCGCCAAGGGATTGCGCTCGAGGCCGTAGAACAGCACCTCGCGATCCTCCTGCCCCTCCACCTCCAGGGTCGCGATCACGCCCGGCGCGTTCATGGGCGCTTCCTTCTCGGGCTTGCGCGGCTCCATCGAGGCGATGCGCGAGGCGTTCAGGTAGGGCATCGCGCCGCCCGTGGCGGCCGAGGTGAAGGCCGCCGCGTTGGGGTAATAGGTCTTGACCGTCAGCCGCGCGGGGTGAGGGTCGAGATCCAGGACGTTTCCCGGGCGCAGGTCGTCGTCCACGTAGGCGACCACGTCGTTGGTGTCGCCGCGCGAGGTCCATGCCGCCAGTTCCCAGTCCTGATAGGCGATGGTGTAGTGCCCCGTCTCGCCCTCGGCCAGCGTCATCTGCGATTCCACCGCCATCATTTGGGTGATGAAGCCGCCCACCAGGAGGAGCAACAGGCCCCCGTGCACGATCCACAGCCCCAGCTTCTTCCAGGCGATGGGCAGCACCAGCGCCATCATGAGCGTGAGCTGCAGCGAAAGTATCCACAGCACCGTGCTGGTGCCCGGCACGGGGATCACGTTCCCCACCCAGATCACGTAGCCGAAGAAGATGCGCTGGGCCTCGTAAAGGCCGTGGTCGGCCTGGTAGAGCGTGCCGAAAAAGACTTGCAGCAGCAGGGCGAAGAGGCCCGCCAGCGTGATGGCCTGGTGCAGCAGCGCCTTGGATACGGGATGCCGCGCGGCCCGCCGCCGCGCTTCCTTGAAGGATTCCAGGCTCATCGCACGTCCTCCCCGGCGGGTTCGGGATCGCGGACGGCCCCGCCCACCGGCTCTCCGATGGAAAGCCCGCGGACGAACCCGACCAGTTGCGGGCGGACCCGCGCGACCTTGGCCTTTTGTCCCATCGCCTTCACGAACACGGTCGTGCCGCCCGCGGTGATGATGGCTCCCACGATGCTCTTCGACTGCGTCAGGTCGCCCGAAAGCAGGTTGGTGAAATCCACCACCAGGGCTTCCTGTCCCGTCGCGGTCCTCACCGTCGTGGCCGCGGAGATCACGCCTGCGGTTTGGGCGGCGGGAATGCCCACCTGCCCCAGCCAGCGCGTCACGTTGGCCTCGAGCCCGCCCGCGTCGCCCGCCAGCTGCACCAGCGAAACGTCCACCGGATCGGGATCGGGCAGGTCCTGCTCCGTGAGACGGGGGTCGGGCGCCCAGAACCCGGTCAAGCGGAGGGGATCGCCCTCGGGCTGCTCGGTCCAGCTTTCGGGCAGTTTCCAGGAAATTTCGGACAGCGGGCCGTGCTGCAGGTTCGAGCCCCCGCCGCGCGTCTCGATCTCGCTGTAGCGGCGGGGCTCGGGTTCGCGGCCGCAGGCCGAGAGAAGCAGCACGCCGGCCGCGAGGGGCATGGCGAGCTTATGAAGAGGGGGCATGGCGGCAGGAAATTAGCAAGATGGGGGAGGGGGGGAAACTCAAATCGGAAATCAGAAATCGGAAACCTGAAAACAGCGCATCGAAATAGGGAGAGCGCGATGATGGGGCGTCTTCGGGGGCGAAGGATCGTTCGGGGTTCTTCGTCATCGAAGGATTGTCGGAGCCTCAGCCCTATCCCCAACACAGTCCATGCGCTGGGGACTATCCCCCCTTTCCCCTCTCCCCGTAACGCTGCGCGTCGGGGAGAGGGGAAAGGGGGTGCCCGTCAGGGCGGGGGTAAGGGGTGAGGCTCCGCCGAAGCTGCGCCGACGAAGAAACCCCCAAAAATCACCGTTTTCGAGAAGTCAAATTCTCGTCAATTCTCAACGTTTTTCCCCAGACTGTTTTAAGGCGTTGATTTTTCAGCCAGTAGCGCGTGAAACATCAAACACCATATATTGTGGTTGAGGCCAAAAAATATCCCAATATTTGGTTGTTTTTGCCGGAAAATGGGCTAACTTGGGTTCACGAAGTTTCTCCGGAATTCCGGAAGCGCGCAAGAAAAACGCAGGGAATCACAAGAACAGCAAGGAGACGTGGCGGCAATGACCACTGTGACCGAAGACGTCAAGGAAATCCTCGCCAGCGCCGATGTCGGCATGGCCGTGAGCGGACTGGATCCGGCCCGCTACCAGATCGAGCGCCGCGACGGTTCGCTCGTGAAGTTCAAGGGCGAAAAAATCGTCCGCGCCATCACGAAGGCCTTCTTGGCTGAAGAAAACCTCACCGAACCCACGGAGCGCATCCTCGAGGAAGTCGGCCGCATCTCGGACACGGTGTTCGACGCCCTGCTGCGCCGCCGGCCGAACGGCGGCACCTGGCACATCGAGGACATCCAGGACCAGGTCGAGCTCGCGCTCATGCGCGTGGGCCGCCCCGAGGTGGCCAAGCGCTACGTGCTCTATCGGCAGGAGCGCGCCAAGCAGCGCGCGGCGGGCCTGATCCCGGTCGCGCCGACCACCCCGACGGCCGCCGCCTACACCGTGACCAACGCCGCCGGCCAGGTGGTTCCGCTCGACGAGGCGCGCCTCAAGGCCATCATCGCCGAGGCCTGCGCCGGTTACGAGAAGGAGGCGGCCCCGGCGCGCATCCTCAAGGAGACGCTGACGAACCTTTTCCCGGGCATTCCCGAGCGCGACGTGTCGAAGGCGCTGGTGATGGTGTCGTGCTCGCACATCGAGGAAGACCCGGCCTGGAGCTTCGTCACGGCGCGCCTGCTCATGGACGACATCCGCGAGGAGGCCCTGGGCGCGCGCCTCACCGGCGCGCAAATGGCCGAGCGCTATCCCGTTTACTTCGCCGAGTACGTGGAACTGGCGGCGAAGCACGACCTGCTCGACAAGCGCCTGCTCGACTTCGACCTCGCGCGGCTTGGCAAGGCGCTCCGCCCCGAGCGCGACAACAACATCACCTACCTCGGCCTGCGCACCCTGCACGACCGCTACTTCGTGCACCTCCCCGACGGCCGGCACATCGAGCTGCTGCAGGCGTTCTGGATGCGCGTGGCCATGGGCCTCGCGCTCAACGAGGTGGACCGCGAGGCGCGCGCCATCGAGTTCTACGAGCTGCTCTCGTCTTTCCGCTTCGTGAGCTCGACGCCCACGCTGTTCAACTCGGGCACGCAGCATTCGCAGATGTCGTCGTGCTACCTGACCACGGTTCCCGACGACCTGCACGGCATCTTCGAGGCCATCCAGGACGACGCGATGCTCTCGAAGTTCGCAGGTGGCCTCGGCAACGACTGGACCCCGGTGCGCGCCCTCGGCTCGCACATCAAGGGCACCAACGGCAAGAGCCAGGGCATCATTCCCTTCCTGAAGGTCGCCAACGACACCGCCGTGGCGGTCAATCAGGGCGGCCGCCGCAAGGGCGCCATGTGCGCCTACCTCGAGACCTGGCACATGG
>CBFGVC010000128.1:0-5774 GCA_965652255.1 uncultured Fibrobacteria bacterium
GAGGGATTGCCGGGCAACGCGCTCCTGAAACCTTGGACGAAGAATCGTTCCCCCTCTCCATCCTCGCGCAGCGTTGGATGGAGAGGGGTGGCCTGCCCATGGCAGGCCGGGGTGAGGCGCGTAGCGACGAAGCCTTGTCACCGAAGATCCCCGACCGTCGAAGAATCGCCCGCAACGAAACCCCCCTCTTCTACCTTTCCCCGCATGCGCAATCAATGGCGTTTCCTCGTGCGCGAGGGCTTTCGCAATCTCGGGGCCGACCGCACCCTGTCGGTGTCCTCGGTGGTGACGCTCGGCGTGTGCGGCGCGATGATGTCGTTCGTGCTCTTGTCGCTCTCGCTCATCAAGTCGCTCGACGCGCACTATTCGCAGCGGTCGGGGCCCTTGCGCGTCTTCGTCGCCGCGGACCACGAGGGGCCTTCGGACCGGCGCGCGCTGGAGCAGCGCCTGCTGGCCATGGAAGAGGTCGACTCGATCGCGTTCGTCGACAAGGAGGAGGCGCTGCGCGAATTCCGGCGCGACTTCGGAGACGAGATGACGCGTTATCTCGAGGTGAATCCGCTTCCGCATTCCTACAACGTGTATCCCTCCCGCGCCGAAGGGGAAAGGGCGGACGCGCCGCTCTCGGGCGCGCGCGTGCGGGCGCTGCGCGCCGCGCTTCTCGACATGCCCGAGGTCGAGGAGGTCTCCGGCAACTTCGCGCAGCTGGAATGGCTCGACCGCTGGCGCGCGCCGCTGCAGACCGGTTCGCTGGCGCTGCTGGCGGTGCTCGCCGCCGCGCTGGCGCTCATCGTGCACAACGCCATAAAGCTCAGCCTTTATGCGCGCCGCAGCCTGGTCGAGAACATGAAGTATTGCGGCGCGTCGGGATTCTTCATCCTCGCGCCCTTCGCGCTCGAGGCGGTGCTGCTCGGCCTGATGGGCGGCGCGATCGGCGCCTTGGCCCTGGTGGGGCAGGTGCAGCTGGGGCGCCTGCTCGTTCCGACGCTTCCCGAGTGGATCCCCGTGGCGCGCCTGTGCCTCTACCTTCTCGCGGGCACGGTGGCCATCGCGCTGGTTTCGAGCGTGCGCACGGTGAACGCCTTTCTTCGGGGACGATTGGGGTGAGGGGGGGGACGCGGGATGCGATGTTGGGGTTTGTAAGGGCGACCCATGGGTCGCCCTTACGGTGCCCGCGTCCGCTGCGCCCGGGCCAGCGTTCACGATCCGTTCTCTTGCAGGCCGCTGTGCTCCTCCTGGCATTTTTCACAGTGCTGGCCCCGGCTCCCGCCTTCGCCCAATCCGCCGAGGAGGTCGAGAAGCAGCTCGCCGAGCAGCGCAAGGAGCTGGACGCGGTCCGGGCGCGCCTGCTGCGCGAGCAAAAGGCCCTGGAGACCCTGAGGGGGCGCAAGACCGCGACGGTGGGCCAGCTCCGGAAGCTCGAGAACAACATCCGGGAGACCAACCGCTACCTCGCCCGGCTCGAGGAGACGGAGAAGAGGCTCGCCGCTTCGGTGCGCGAGACGCGCGGGGACCTGCGCGCCATCGAGGGGCGGCTGAAGTCGCGCTCGGAGATCCTCGCGCGGCGCGCGCGGCTCCTTTACATGTCGGGGCGGCCGGAGGACATCCTCTTCGTGCCCGGCCTGGGCGAGTCGGACTTCCTGCGGCGCGCCCACATGACGCGCCGCCTCATCGAGTACGACCGGAAGCTGGTGGGCGAGCACCGCCGCGACGCAGGGCTTAAGCAGGAAGGCCTCAAGAAGCTGCTGGTGCAAAGCGCCGAGCTGGAGGATTTCCAGAAGCGCAAGCAGCGCGAGATGGCCTCCTTCACCAGCGCGCGCGCCGACCAGCAACAGACCTTGCAGACCATCCAGCGCGACGAGGCCTCGCGGGCGAGGGAGCTGAAAAGGCTCGAGGAGAACGCGCGCAAGCTCGACGCCATCATCCGCGCGCTGGAGAAAAGGCGCCAAGAGGCCATCGCGCGGGGTCGCGAGGGCCGCGAGCTGGAGACCGGCACGCGCTACTGCGCGCCGGTGCAGGGGAACGTCGTGTCGCGCTACGGCATGCAGCACCACGAGACCTTGGGAACCAAGACGCGCAACCTCGGCATCGAGATCGAGGGCGCGGCGGGCTCGCCGGTGCGCGCCGCGGTCACGGGAGAGGTGGCCATGGTGACCGGGATCCCGGGCTACGGCCCCGGCGTCATCCTCGACAACGGCTCGGGCTACTTCACCATCTACGCCAACCTGGGCTCGATCCGGGTGAAGGTGGGCGACGTCGTCAACACCTGCCAGGACATGGCCACGCTTTCCGCATCGCCGGGCACGCTGTACTTCGAGGTGCGCCGCGGCACGAAGACGCTTGATCCGGAGGGGTGGTTGAAGGGGAGCGTTCGCTGAGCCCTTCGGGGTCGGTTCGCTGTTTGTCGGGAGTCCCCCCGACGAAGCATTCGCCTCCGAAGAAAACCCCCATCCCCCGTGATCCCCGTCACGTTTCGCGGTTTTCCCGGTGAGGACGGGTTCCTAACTTTCCCTCCATGCGATACGAGTTTCCGCGCACGCTGGGCCAGGAAGTGGCGAAGGATCGCTTGCGTCGCGCCTTGGCCTCGGGCCGTTTTCCCCACGCCCTGCTGGTGCACGGCGAGCCGGGCCTTGGCCAGCACGCGCTGCTGCTCGACCTTGCGCAGATCCTCTCGTGCGAGGATGGAGAGGCGCGCCCGTGCGGGAAATGCTTCCCGTGCCGCGCCTTCGGCGCCTCCGCGCTCGAGACCGTACAGTACCTGATACCGGTGGCCAAGCGCGACCGCAGGGGGGACGGCGATGATGACGACGAGGGCCCGGAGTCGGGGCAGCTCGAGGAGCTCGGCGAGTCGATCGACCGTTGGCATCGCGAGCCCTACGGCTATTCGGCCCCGGGCAAGGCGATGGTGCGCATGTCGCAGGCCCGCGACCTGATCGGGCGGCTTCGTTTCTCGGGCCAAGGCGGCAAGGCGCGCGTGGTGCTGGTGCCGTGGCTGGAGACCCTCGACGCCGCGCCCGCCAACGCGCTGCTCAAGACCCTGGAGGAGCCGCCCGCCGGGGTGTATTTCCTCATCGCCAGCGACCATCGCTCCGCGCTTTTGCAAACGCTCTTGTCGCGCTGCCTGCACCTCGCCCTCTCGCCGCTGCCGCCGGGGGATTTTCCCGCCGCCGCGGACTTGCTCGCGCTGCGCGCGGGCCGGTCCGCGTCTCCCCGCCTCCTGCCCTTCGCCGAGGGTTCGCCGGGCGCGTATCTCCTTCTCCTGGAGAACGGCGGCGAGGAGATGCTCGAGGAGGCGCTGGAGTTTCTCGCGGCGGCGCGCGCGGAGTGGCGCGTGTTCGCCGACTACGCCGCCGGACTCGAGGGCGGCGCCGAGGGCATGGACCAGGCCGCGCGCCTGCTCGCCTTTTTGCTGCGCATGCTGCGCGCCGCCGGGACATTGCGTGCGCGGCACGGCGGGGAAGGAGAACGACGGGGGCAAGCGGAAGGCTATCGCTGGACCGCCCACGCCCTCGAGGCGGAGGGCTGGGACGCCTCGCTGACGCCTTATCTCGGTCCCTTCGAGGATATCCCCGACCTGCGCGCCTTCGCGGGCTTCCTCTCCGACGCGCACCGCGCGGTGCGCGAATACTCCAAGCCGTCCATCGCGCTCACGGGGCTTTTCCTGGAATACGAGGCGGCGGCCGCGCCTTCGCCTGGGCCGGGAGTCGCGAGATGATCGCGTCGTCCTCCGGCGCGTTCGGCGCCCCCGTCCCCCCGCGCATCATCCCTCCGCCGCCGCGCGACGAGGCGGCGCGACGCGAGCTGGCGAAGGCCATCAACGGGCCGCTTTTCGCCGCCGACCTCCTGCTCCTGCGCGGCATCGCCGACAAGGAAGGCGCGCGCGCCTTCTTCCTTCCGGAGCCCGCTCCGGCCTCGGCCGAGTCGATGCTCGGCCTTTCGCGCGCTGTGCAATCGCTCCGGGAGGTGCGAGCCGCCGGCGAGCGCGTCGCCGTGCACGGCGACTACGACGTCGACGGCGTCACCGGCACGGCGCTGCTCTACCTGGGCCTGCGGGAGCTGGGCTTCGACGCCGACTGGATCCTGCCCAACCGCTTCGACGGCGGCTACGGCCTCACGCGCCGCACGCTCGACCAGCTTCATGCGCGCGGCGCGCGCTGGGTCGTCTCCGTCGACACGGGCATCGCCGCCGTGGATGAGGTCGAATACGCGCGCTCGCTGGGCCTGCGCGTCATCATCACCGACCACCACCAGGCCCCGCCCGCGCTGCCGGCGGCCGAGGTCATCCTGAACCCCAACCAGCCGGGCTGCCCGTACCCCAACAAGGGCATCTCGGGCTGCGGCGTGGCGTGGCGGCTGCTCGAAGCCCTTTCCCTCTCGCTGGGCGGTCCCGATCCCGCGCGCTACCTGGACCTGCTCGCGCTCGGCAGCCTCGCCGACAACGTGCCCCTGCACGGCGAGAACCGCGGGCTCGTGCGCGCGGGCCTGCGCCGCATGGCGGCGTCCGCGAACATCGGCCTGCGCGTGTTGCTCTCGCGCGCGGGCCTCGACCCGGCCTCGCTCACCAGCTCGGACCTGTTGTTCAAGGTCACGCCGCTTCTCAACGCCACCGGGCGAATGGGGAGCCCCGAGACCAGCCTGCGCTTGTTCCTGTCGGAGAGCGAGGCCGAGGCGCACCGTCATGTCGACCGCATGGAGGCGGAGAACAAGCGCCGCCGCGAGCTCGACCAAGGCAACACTGCCGAGGCGCTCGCGATGGTGGAGGCCACCTGTTGCGGCGACGCGTGCCTTGTGGTGCATTCGGAGGGCTGGCACGAGGGCGTGATCGGGATCGTGGCGGCGCGGCTCGTGGAGCGCTATCGACGTCCCGCGTTCGTGCTGGCGGTGGACAAGGACGGCGTGGCGCGCGCCAGCGGGCGCACGGTGCGCGGGTTCAACCTGCACGAGGCGCTCGCCGCCCATTCGGAACTGTTCGAAAAATGGGGCGGCCACGCCTTCGCCTGCGGCTTCTCGATCCGCGCCGAGCGTATCGACGAGTTCCGCGCGCGCATGGTCGAGCGCGCGGCCGCGACCTTCGCCGAGGGGCCGAAGGCGCCCGAGGTCGAGGCTTCGCTGGCGGTGGACTTGCGCGAGATCAACGACGAGGGCCTCACTTGGCTGCGTCGCTTCGAACCCTTCGGGCCTCGCAACGAGGCGCCGCTATTCTACGCCGAGGAAGTGGAGCTTCGCGGCGATCCGCGCTTGGTGGGCGACAAGCATCTCAAGTTCGCCGTGCGCTCGGGGGCGGAGACCCTCGACGCCATCGGCTTCAACCTGGGGCACTTGCTGGGGCGCCTCGAAGGCAGGAACCGCCTCGCCAAACTCGTCTTCCACCCCGAGTGGAACATCTTCCGCGGAAGGCGGTCGATCCAGCTGAGGGTGGTGGCGTTGGAGTAGGAGGGGGGATTCTTCGGAATCAACCCTGTCGTTGGTTCGGGATACTTTCGAAGGCTTTTCTTCGGAGGGTTCGGGAAATTACAGCATCACAACATCACAACAAAAAAGCAACGCAACGAAGCGGCAAGGAGCTTCTGGCGCAGAAGCCTGTGTTTGCTGTTGTGATGCTGTGATGTTGTGCTCGGTTTCTCCCGAACCATCCAGCGAACGGACTCCGAAAGAATCCCGAACCCTCCGAAGAACCGATCCCGAAGGATCCGTCTTCGTCACCCCATCCAGTGCTCGCGGCTCCAGTACGTCACCCAGAACACCGCGTTGCAGAAGGCGAAGAACGAGGTCCA
>CBFGVC010000129.1:0-5668 GCA_965652255.1 uncultured Fibrobacteria bacterium
CGGCTCGCGTTCCTCGCCCGGGACTCCGCCCTCTACGGCGGCGCGGCCATGGTGAGCAAGGCCTTCGGGCTCATCACCTTCCCCTTGCTCACGCGCCACTTTTCGGTCGCCGAGTACGGACTGATCAACTACTTCTACGTCGTTGCGACGTTCCTCGCGGTGCTTTTCGTCTTCGGCCAGGATTCCGCCGTCGCGCGTTACTTCTACGAGCACGAGGACGACGCCTCAAGGCGGGAAGTGATCTCGCAATCGCTGTTCATGCAGATTGCTTGGCTGGGAGTGTTCGTGCCATTGTTGTGGCTTGTATCCTCCCGGATCGCCGCGCACCTGCACCCTTCGCCGCAGGCCGGAGAAATCCTGGGCCTCGTGCTGTTGCAGGTCCCCTTCGCCGTGGCCATCAATTTTTCCGTCAACCTCCTCAAATGGACGTTCTCGCGGTGGAAGTTCCTCGTCATGTCGCTGGGATCCTTGGCCTCCAACCTGGCCTTGCTGGTTGCGGCCCTGTGGTTGCTGGATGTGGGACCCGCGGGAATCTTCAAGATCCTGCTGGCGAACAATGCGTTCTTCGCGTGCCTGGGGATGCTCTTCATCCGGCGCTGGCTGGTTCTTCCCCGCGACATGCGTTTCGCGTCTTCCCTTCTCAAGTTCGCAATCCCGTTCGGCGTCATCGGAGTGCTTGCGATGCTCGTTCCCCTGCTGGAGCGCGCCGCGGTCGAGCGCCTTTTGGGCGAAAGGGAACTGGGAATCTACGCGGCGGCGGCGGCTGTCGCGGCCTTGGTTTCCTTGCTCACCGGAGCCTTCCAGACGGCATGGGGGCCGTTTTCGCTGTCGCTTTACAAGTCGGCCGACTCGGGGATCACCTACAACTGGGTGTTCAAGGGGTTCGCCATCGTGGCTTGCGTCGGCGTGCTGCTGCTCTCGGCCGCGGCCGGCCCCTTGCTCGCGCTGCTTGCCCCGCCAAGATACGCCGATGCGGCCATGTTGGTGTTCCCCTTGGCCATGGGCTTGGCCGTGCAGGCGATCGGGTGGATCACGGAAATCGGGATCTCCATTTCGAAGAAAGCCCACCTCAGCCTTTGGGGCTATGGAGCCTTCGTCGTCGTGACCCTGGGCGCCGTGCTCGGATTGGGAAGCCTTTTCGGAATGTACGGCGTGGCGGCGGGCGCCTTGGTCGGCTATTTCGCCAAATCGGTGTCCCAGAGCGCCCTCTCCCAGTATGCCCACCGCCTCCCTTGGTCTTACGGGCCCGCGTTGGGGCTGATCGCCTTGACGGTGGGGATCGGGTTATGCGCGCATTGGACGGCGGAAGTCATTCCGGGCCCCCCCGCCTTGGTATTCCTGTGCGGCGCGGCGCTGATTCTCGTCGCCGGCTATTTCGGGTCCTTCACGGCGGAGGAAAGGGCACGGATCAGGCTGATCGTCCCACGACTCGGCGCGCCTCGGCTCACGGGCGGGGGAGACTGACATGTGCGGCATAGCCGGGCATGTGGCGTATCGCGACCCGCCTGTTCGGGAGACGATCGGCGCAATGGTCGCGGGAATCCGCCACCGGGGGCCCGACGACCAGGGGCTGTGGTCCTCGCCGGGCGGGGAATGCGTTCTCGGTCATGCGCGCCTGAGCGTCATCGACCTCAGCCCGCTCGGGCACCAGCCCATGATCGACCCCGACACGGGAAACGCCATCGTCTTCAACGGCGAGATCTACAACTTCCAAGCCCTTAGAAATGAATGCGAGGCGGCCGGGGACAGGTTTCGCTCCAATTCCGACACGGAAGTCATCCTGGCGTTGTACCGCAGGCATGGGACGGATTGCCTGCGCCGCCTGCGCGGCATGTTCGCCTTCGTCGTTTGGGACGAGGCGAAACGCCGCGCCTTCCTCGCGCGGGACCGGGTCGGCAAGAAGCCGCTCCACTATTCGCTGGCGGACGGCGGGATCGTCTTCTGCTCGGAGATCGCTCCCTTGTCGCGGCATCCCGCCGTGGACCGGGAGATGGACATGGAGGCGCTCGAACTTTATCTGCAGTGCCAGTACGTTCCCGCCCCGTGGACCATCTACAAGGGCATCCGCAAGCTTCCCCCGGCGCACTACGCCCTGCTGGACAAGGACGGCTTTCGCATGGAGCGTTACTGGGACGTCGACTATGCCCGCAAGGTCCGGATTTCGGAATCGGACGCGCTGGATGGCCTGGAAGAGAAACTGACGGAAGCCGTGCGCCTGCGCATGATCTCGGACGTCCCCTTGGGCGCGCTCCTGAGCGGCGGAGTGGACAGCAGCGTGATCGTCGCCCTCATGGCCAAGGCCGGAGGCCGGCGGGTCCGGACCTTCAGCGTCGGATTCCGGGAGGAGGCCTTCAACGAGCTCCCATTCGCGGCGCAGGCTGCCGGAATTTGCGGCACCGCGCATCATCCCGAGGTCGTCGAGGGAGATGTCCAGGGGATGTTGCCGCTGCTGGCGCGGCATTACGGCGAGCCGTTTGCGGATACCTCGGCCGTACCTTCCTTCATGGTGTCGCGCGCGGCGCGTCGTCACGTGACCGTGGTCATGAACGGGGACGGCGGCGATGAGCTTTTGGGCGGGTACCCCCGATATGCGCTTTCCCCGCTTCAATCGTTCTCCGCGCGCCTGGTTCCGGACCTGCTGCCTCCCGACCGGTTGTCGCGGCTTGTCGGAGGGCTTGCCGCGGCACGCGGGATCCCGGCACGGGCCCTCCGCAAACTGCTGACGGGGTACGCTTGGCCCGAACTCCGATCCGTGAACATGTACGCGGGCCTTTGGGACGATGAGATCCGTTCCCGGCTGTTGGGTGGGCGCGGGGACCCCGGTTTGACGCGACGGTGGCGCGCCGGGTGGCTGGCCGGCGCCATCCAGCATGGGGACAATCCCGTCGACCGCATGCTGTGGTACGACAATCGCACCTATCTGCCCGGGGACCTGCTCGTCAAAATGGACATCGCCTCGATGCACTGCGGGCTGGAAACGCGCTCGCCCTTGCTGGATCACGAGGTGATCGAGTATTGCGCCTCGCTGCCGGTCCGCCACAAGGTGAGGAACGGCACGGGAAAACATTTGCTTAAACGGTTGGCTGAGCGGTACTTCCCGCGTGATTTCGTGCACAGGCCCAAGAGGGGCTTCGGCATTCCCCTCGACGGCTGGTTGCGCGGCCCGCTTCGTCCCGTGATGGAGGGGACCCTGCGCGACGCGAGCCTCATGGCGCCGCTCGATCGGGGAGTCATAGAAACGACATTGAACGAGTTTTTGGAACAGGGCGCGCGGCATGGCCCCAAGCTCTGGACGTTGCTGATGTACGGGTTGTGGCGTCGTCACGACATCGGCTAAAGGCGCGCGATCCCTTGGTGAAACATGGGATGAGGACGGCGGGTACCCTGCGCCGGATAGCTATGTTTCGAGCCGGTTTGGAATAATCACGGAGCGGAAAATTTCATGGACAAGCAGCATGCCGCCGGGCCCGTGAGGGACGAAGTCTTCGCCAGGGGAAACGGGCGGGACGGCGCCGGGAGGCCCGGCATGAGGGCGGAAACCGGCTGGCCGCTTCGGTTTTTGTGGAGACTGGCGCGCAATGCGGCATGCGCGACGCCGATCGGCAGAAGCATCCTGTTTCCCCGGCTCCAGCTCGCGGAGAGATTTGGTCCCGGGGACGCCGAGTACGCCTGGTCGGTCTTTGCGCATCATCATTCATTGTTGCACGGGGCGGGATTCACGGGCGCAAAGGATGTCCTCGAGATCGGCCCCGGCCGCAACCTCGGCACTTCCCTGCTTTGGTGGGCTCACCTGAGCGAACTCGCCGGCGGGGAAGTCAGGATAACCTGCTGGGATGTTTTCCAAAACGCGTCGCCCGATTCCGCGGAGTTTTGGCCGCGATTGGCTTTTCAGTTGCTCGAACCTTCGGGGGCGCCCGGCATTTCGGACGAGGCTTTCGAGCGTATCCGGCTGAGGCTCGAGGAGGTCAAGGCAGGCCGGGTCGCGCCTGGAATCGATTACCGCGTTTGCGAACTGGCCGCGCTCGAGGCCTTGGTGCTCCGCGAAAATCGAATGTTCGACATGGTGTACAGCCATGCGGCCCTCGAGCATGTGTGGGACATCGGGCGCCTGTGGGATACGGTGGGAAGGATGTCCGCGCGTGGCGCCTGGCACAGCTACCGGATCGACCTCGCGGATCATGGCCGAAGGGAGACGAATCCCCTTGAGATGCTGGAGTGGTCGGCTCCGGCTTACTGGCTTACCATGCGCTTTGTGCCGGGCGCCATCAATCGCTGGAGGGCGTGTCATCACCTCGAGGCAATGGCTCGCGCGGGCCTCAAGGTCGTGGAGGATCGCCGCGTGTTGCTGGATGCGCTTCCCGTCCCGATGCACAGGCTGGCTCGGGGGTTTCGCGCCTTGGGCGAGCAGGAACTTCGGGCAATCGCGCTCGACGCGGTCGCGAGAGGGTGAACCGCGGCCGTCATGTCCGTCTTGCTGGCGATTCTTCTGGTGTATTTGCCGCTGACGCTGGGTTACGTCCTCGTGGCGGCGAGACCCGGCGAGCGACGGTACCTCGCGCAGTGCACGGTCGCCGCTTGGTTGTTGCTGGGCACCCTTACGTACGCGGTCCATGGGTGGATACCTTACTACGGCGGGAGGGATGACGAGCTCTACCTGGAATTGGCGCGTTTGCCCTACGATTCCTTCCTGGATCTCTTCGTCGTCGGACGGTTCACGGGCTTGATCGACCAGCCGGGGTATCCCTGGATTTTGAACATGTTGTTCGCCCTCGTCGGGCATGATTTTCTGGCCTTCAAGTTCTCCAATCTGTGCCTGTTGATCCTGATCTCCCAGACATGGTACGCGATCGCGAGATCCCTCGACTCCATCGCCCTTGGACGGCTCGTGGCGGTGGGGGTGCTCTTGCTGACGCCCCTTTGGTACTACGTGTTTTTCCTGTTCAAGGACATGTTCATCGCCTTCCTGCAAGGGGTCTTCGTCCTGGGCCTCGTGCGCCAGTGGATCCGCCCTTCCTTGGGGGCCGTATTGCTGATGATTGCCCCGACGCTCGTTCTTGTGTTGTTCCGCGCTCCGCTCGTGATTACAAACGTGGCCGTGATCCTGGTGGTGTCCCTGGCGAAGCTGGTGGCATCCGGCGGCACCGCGAGGCGCATCTACATGCTTGCGCTGTCGGGCGTCGTCATCGTCGCCGCGCTCGCCCTCGTGTCCAATCCCGAATTGATGTTCAAGCTGGGGATTTATCAAAAGGGAAGGGTATTGGAGGCGGGCGCGACCGTGGAATTGATACAGGACGTGCGCGAGTCCTCGGGGATTCGCTGGCAATTGTTTCCGGCGTTGTACCTTCTCTCCGAGACCGCCGGCCTGAGCGCCAAGGCCTGGGAGAGCCTGGGCGCCCCGTGGTTGCGTGGCGTGCTGGCGATCCCATGGATACTGTTCGTTGTTCCCTATTTCCTTATCGGATGCCTTTGGCTGTTGAAGCCCGCCGATGCCGACGCGTTCCGCGGGATATTCTCGCGTATCCGGAATGCGAGGGCGCTCGCGACGCCTTGGAGCGTCATCCTGGTCTTCATAGCGTCCACGGCGGGCGTGTCCTGGATTTCCGGGGACACGACGCGTTGGCGGATCGCCGACATGCCCGCGATATTGACGGTGGCCGCCGTCGCCTGG
>CBFGVC010000130.1:0-5663 GCA_965652255.1 uncultured Fibrobacteria bacterium
GCGATCGTCCTCCCCGCCGGCAACGTCGTCACCACCCGCCCCGTACGCCTCCGAACCGAACTTTGCTCGCGGCATCCAAACGCCCTTGCGTCCTCACCATTGCCTGCCCGGTTTACCAAACGCCGAAATTGCATTCCCCACGTATGCAAATGAGCCAACTCTTAAACCTGCCGCCTTGGTTTAAAAACATTGCGTTTTATACACTTAAAGTTTATTAAAAGCCAATTAATTAAACCATTTTGCGTTTAAAACGAAAAAAACGCCATTTTAGAGTTTTCCATTTGGTTTAAAAAAGTTCTATAATCCAAACTATGAGTGTAGAAAACGATGATAAGTTAAACCGGCTGCACACGGAACTCCCGGAAGGAGTCGCCGCGCCCAGCGGCTGGCTCAACAAACTCGGCATAACCAGCCAACTCATCAACCGCTACCTCAAAAGCGGCCGGCTAGTCCGCCTCGGCCACCGCGCCTATGCCCGGCCCGGCGTCCCCGTACAAGGCGTCGGCGTCCTCCTCGGCCTCCACCGCCTCGCGGGCGTACCCTGCCACCTCTCGGGAATGGTCGCTCTCTCGCTCCAGGGCTACTCCCACTTCCTTCCCCTGAGCGGAGGCCCCGCCTGGAATGTGACCACCAAGGGTCCCGTACCGCAATGGGCCAGGAAACAGACCCCCCACCCTCCGCTTCGCTTCCGCAAAGACTCGCTCTTCAGCCCCCGGGTAGAGCGCGACGACCTCAAGCCGTGGCAAACCGGAATCCGGGATTGGACCCTGCCCGTCTCCTGCCCCGAGCGCGCCATGCTCGAACTCCTCGACGACGTCCAGGACGCCGACGGCTTCCGCCATGCCGCCGAAATCCTCGAAAGCATGGCCACGCTCCGCCCGGGCATGGTGACCGCGCTGCTGCAAGACTGCAAAAGCGTCAAGGTCAAGCGTCTCTTCCTGCTCCTCGCCGAACACTACCGGCACGCCTGGCTGCGCACGGTGGACGCCCAAAGCGTCGATCTCGGGCGGGGAAAACGCCAGCTCGTCAAGGGCGGAAAACTCAACGAGAAGTACGCCATCACCATCCCCGAGGATTTCGGTGCTGAATCCTGGTAACCCCTACTACGGGCAAATGGAGCTGCTCGTCGCGCTGCTACCCCGCATCGCGCACGAACCGCGCTTTGCCCTCAAGGGCGGCACCGCCATCAACCTCTTCCTGCGCGACCTGCCCCGCCTCTCGGTGGATATCGATCTCGTCTATCTGTCGCGCGAAGGGCGCGAGGAAGGATTGGCGGGAATCCGGGACGGCCTGACGCGCGTCGCAAGGCGCATCGAGAGCGAACTGGCCGGCGCGAAGGCGAGGCCCGTGCTGACGGGCGGAACGTTGACCAAGCTCAACGTGCAGCGCGGCAACGTCAACGTGAAGATCGAGGTGTCGCCGACCTTGCGGGGCACCGTGCACCCTCCGGAAACGCGGGCGGTATCCAAGTCCGTGCAAAACGCTTTCGGTTACGCGGAATTCCCCCTCCTGCATTCCGATGAGATATTCGCCGGAAAACTCTGCGCCGCCTTGGACCGCCAGCATCCCCGTGACCTGTTCGACGTGCGGATTCTGCTCGAAGAAGGCGGACCGGATGGCGGTTTGGTGGAAATCTTCCTCGTGTATCTCATCAGCGGCAACCGTCCCTTGGCCGAAATGCTGGATCCCGCGATTCCGGAAAAGCTGGAAGACATTTACGAGAATCAGTTCATCGGCATGGCCCTGCAATCCGCGTCTCTGGACGAATTGCGGGTCGCACGCACGGAATTGTTGACCCGCCTCCACCAAAGGCTGACGGACAAACACCGCCGCTTCCTTCTATCCTTCAAGCAGGGGAACCCGGAGTGGGAACTGCTTCGATTCGGGGATCTCGCTGAGCTCCCCGCCATCCGTTGGAAGCTCCAGAACTTGGCCAAGATGGATCCCATCAAGCGCCGACAGGCCCTCGATAAACTCGAACGCGTACTGACCCACGGCCCAAGCCTCTGACCGGACGAACCCCATGACCCAATCCCAACTCGTTTCAAAGCTCTGGAACTATTGCAATCTCCTGAGAGACGACGGACTCTCCTACGGCGACTACTTGGAGCAGATCACCTACCTGCTCTTCCTAAAAATGGCGGACGAGCAAAGCCGTCTCCACAAGCGCCCCTCCATCGTCCCCAAAGGTTACGACTGGAACAGCCTGATCGAACTCGACGGCCCGGAACTCGAAGCCCACTACAACGTCATCCTGAAAAGCCTCGGCCAAAAAACCGGCATGCTGGGGCTCATTTTCGGAAAGTCGCAGAACAAGATTCAGGATCCTGCCAAGCTCCGTCGCCTGGTCGTAGATCTCATCGGCAAGGAACAGTGGTCCAGCCTCGACGTCGACGTGAAAGGCGACGCCTACGAGGGGCTTCTCGAAAAGAACGCCGCCGACGTGAAGGGGGGCGCGGGCCAGTACTTCACCCCACGTGCCCTGATCCAGGCCATTGTCGAAGTCATGGCCCCCCAGCCCGGCCAGACCATCTGCGACCCGGCATGCGGCACCGGCGGCTTTCTCCTTGAAGCCTACACCCATTTGTCTAACCGGCACGAGTTGGATCGTACCCAGAAGCGGAAACTCAAGCAGGGAACATTGTTCGGCTGCGAATTAGTGTACAGCGTCGCCCGCCTGTGCGCCATGAACATGATGCTGCACGGCATCGGCAGCGATTCCGAAACCGACATGCCGGTGATGCGCATCGACGCACTGGCCGGGAAGCACGGCGAATACGACATGGTCTTGGCCAATCCGCCCTTCGGGAAGAAAAGCAGCGTCACCTTCGTGAATGAGGAGGGGGAGGCCGAGAAGGATTCGTTGACCGTCAACCGGCAAGATTTCTGGGCGAGCACCAGCAACAAGCAGCTCAATTTTCTGCAGCATATCCACAGCATTCTCAAGATTCATGGGCGTGCGGCAGTGGTGCTCCCCGACAACGTGTTGTTCGAGGGGGGTGCGGGCGAAACCATCCGCAGGAACCTGCTCAAGCAGGCCGATGTGCACACCTTGCTGCGCCTGCCAACGGGAATCTTCTACGCCCAAGGCGTGAAGGCCAACGTGTTGTTCTTCGACCGCAAGCCGGCCGAGGAGAAAAAAGCGTGGACGAAGAAGCTATGGATCTACGACCTGCGCACCAACAAGCACTTCACGCTCAAGGAGAACCCCCTCAAAAGGGCCGACCTCGACGACTTCGTCAAGTGCTACAGCTCGAAGAACAGGCTGGCAAGAAAAGAAAACGATCGCTTCAAGGTCTTCGAGTACGATGAGCTGCTCAAGCGGGACAAGGTCAACCTCGATATTTTCTGGCTCAAGGACGAATCTCTTGAGGACTCTGCCAACTTGCCTCCGCCGGATGTCATCGCCCGCGAAATCGCCGAGGACTTGCAGGCGGCCCTTGAACAGTTCAATGCGATCGCGGAGGATGTGAAGAAGTAGGTGGGATCGGACCGCGAGCCGCTCTCCCGAACCATCCAAAGGCCCGACCCCGAAGAAACCCGAACCGGCGTAGCATCGCCGGCAACGGATCCCCCGTTATCCCGCCTTTTCCATCCGCTCCACCCGCGCCGCGCAGTGCTTGTACGACGGCTGCCGCGAATACGGATCGAACTCCCCGATCGTCAGCGCGTTCACCCCGTCGTAATGCATCGGCAGAAAGATCTGCCCGGTCCGCACCGTCGCCGCGACGAAGGCGCGCGCCCGCAGCGAACCCCGCCGCGTGCGCACCCGCACCCACTCCTCGGGCTCGATCCCCAGCTCCTTCGCGTCCTCGGCGTTCATCTCGACGTAGCAGTCCTTCGGATACAGCTTGCGCAAAACCGCCGAGCGTCCGGTGCGCGTGTTGGTGTGCCACTGCGCCGAGGTGCCGCGACCGGTGAGCAGCACCAGGGGGTATTCTTCGTCGACCTTCTCCGCCGGGGGACGCACCGGGTCGAAGAGCAGGCGCGCGCGGCCGTTGGGCGTGAAGAACTTCCCTTCCGCGAAGAGCCGCCTTTCCTGCGCCTCGTCCTCGGGACGATCGCTTCGACAGGGCCACTGCACGCCTCCGCGCGCGTCGATGTGGGCGTAGTCGCGGATGCCGGAGAAATCGCAGGGGCGGCCAGCCGAGAGCTTCTTCATCACCTGGAAGGCGGCCTCGGGCGTGGGCATGTCGCGGAACAAGTCGCCGCAGCCCCAATATTCCGCGATGAGGCGGAAGATGGAATAGTCGGCCAGCGCCTTGCCCGGCGCGCGCGAGACCTTCTTGAAAAGTCCGATGCGACGCTCGGAGTTGATGAGCGTCCCCTCCTTTTCGCTCCAGCCCGCCGCGGGAAGAAAGACGTCGGCGAGGCGCGCGGTGTCGGTGTCGGCGAACAGATCCTGCACGGCGAGGCACTCGAGGTTCGCGAGGCCCTTCCGCAGCCTGTCGCCGTCGGGCCACGAGTGCAGCGGGTTGGTGGCGATCACCCAAAGCCCCTTGATGCGCCCCTCGCACACCCCTTCGATGATCTGGTCGTAGGCCAGCGAGTTGCGGTCGGGGATGCGCGCCGGATCGATCCCGAGGAGACCTGCGACCTCGCTGCGATGTTCCGCGTTCAGGAAATCGCGCCCGCCCACGAGCGAGGTCGTGTTGCTGAAGATGCGCGATCCCATGGCGTTCATCTGCCCGGTGATGGAGTTCGCCCCCGTACCCGGGCGGCCGATATTGCCCGTCATCAGCGCCAGGTTGATGAGCGCCTGCGCGGTGCGCACGGCCTCGTGGCTCTGGTTCACGCCCATCGTCCACCAGAAGCTCACGGCCTTGCCCTCGTGGATCGTGCGGGCGAGGCCTTCGATATCGGCGGCTGGGATCCCGCAAGTCGCCGCGACGGATTCCGGGGAATAGCCCGCGAGATGCGCGGCGAAGTCCTCGAATCCCTCGGTGTGCGCGTCGACGAAGGCGCGATCGACCCAGCCTTCGCGGAGGATCACGTGCGCGATCGCGTAGAAGAAGGCGAGGTCCGACTTGGGCGCGATGGCATAATGCCGCGTGGCGGCCTGGGCGGTCTCGGTGAAGCGGGGATCCACCACGAGGATCTTGGGATGATTCCGGTTCATCATCACCCGTTCCCACATGATGGGATGGGCGATGCAGGGGTTCGCGCCCACGAACACGATCACGTCGCTTTCCTCGAAGTCCTTGTAGCTGAACGGCGGCGCGTCGAATCCGAAGGACTGCTTGTAGGCCAGGTGGGCGGTTGCCATGCATTGGCGCGTGTTGGCGTCGGCGTGCAGGGCTCCCATGCCGAACTTGAACAGCGTCCCCAGCGCGAACATCTCCTCGGTGGGCATTTGCCCGGTGCTGAGGAAGGCGACGGATCCGGGGCCGTGCCTCTCGATGATTCCCTTGAACTTCGAGACGAAGGCCTTGAGCGCCTCGTCCCATTCCACGGGACGTCGCGCGCCGTCCTTTCCGAGGAACGGCGTGGTCGCGCGGTCGGGAGACTTCGCGGGCGCGAGGGCTTCCCAGCCCTTGGGGCAGGCCATGCCGAGGTTGACGGGATAGGCGGGATCGGCGGAGACGTTCACGACCTCGCCGTCTTTCAGGTGCGCGCGCAGCCCGCAGCCCGTCGAGCAGTAACCGCACACGAGGGTGGTCACG
>CBFGVC010000131.1:0-5610 GCA_965652255.1 uncultured Fibrobacteria bacterium
CCGCCATCGGGATGGTTTTCCGCCCGGATGGAGCCTCCATGGGCCTCCACGATGCCCTTCGACACGTAGAGGCCCAGCCCCGTTCCCTCTCCCGCCGACTTCGTCGTGAAGAAGGGCGTGAACATCTTGTCCAGGTTCTCAGGGGCGATGCCGTGGCCCGTGTCCCGGATGGTGATCACGGCGCGACCATCCTTCCGGGAAAGCCCCAGGTCCACCTGTCCCCGGCCGGGGATGGACTGGGCCGCGTTCACCACGAGGTTCAGCAGCACTTGGGTGAGTTGGTTGGGGTGGCCCTTGACTCTCGGCGCGGGCGCCTCGTATCGCCTGCGCACCACGCATTTGCTCTTCAACTCGTTCCAGCCGATCTTTACCGCGGTCTCGAGGCACTCCTCGAGGTCCACCTCCACGGGCTCCTGGCGTTCCTGGCGCGAGAAGCGCCGCAGGCGCTGCGTGATGTCCGCGACGCGGTGCCCCCCGTCGAGCGTTTCCTGGGCCAGGCGGCCCACGTCCTCCACCAGCACGGCCGCGCGTCGCGCGTTGGCGCCGTGCCAAGCCTTTAGGCCTTCCCATCGGCGACGCAACTCGTCCGGCCCGTCGGGTTCCCCTTCCACGAGCGCCCGTCCCCTCTCGAAAAGTTCGCGGAGGCGTTCCGCGTAGTCCTTGAGCGTCTCCATGTTGAGGTTGATGTAGGTGATGGGGTTGTTGATCTCGTGGGCGACGCCCGCCGAGAGCTGGCCCAGCAGGGCCATCTTCTCGCCGTGCGCCAGCTCCCGCTCGGCGTTTTCCTTCGCCCTGCGAACGCGCGCTTCCTCCAGCGCGCGCCTCACCGCCGGCACGAGGCGCGCGGGGCTGCCCTTCAGCACATAGTCGGTGGCGCCCAGGTGCAGGCACTCCACGGCGAGGTGCTCGCCGATCCCGCCCGAAAGGAAGATGAAAGGGATGTGCGCGCCGTATTCCTGCGCCATCCCCAAGGCCTCAAGGCCGCCGAACCCGGGCAGGTTGTAGTCGCAGAGGATGAGGTCGGGTTCCTTTTCGGCCAGCGCTCGCTGGAATCCCTCCCGCGTCTCGACGTGCCGGATCGTGCAGGGGAGGCCGGATTCCTCGAGCTGCGCGCGCACGAATTCCGCGTCGAGGGGGTCGTCCTCGACGTGCAGGAAGGAATACGGCCCTTCGCTCACTTCAGGACGCCCCCGCGCCTCGCGGCGGCGTTTCGTTCAGCCCCGCCCAGAAACTGCCGATCTGCCGCACCGCGTCCATGAACTGGTCGAACACCACCGGCTTGACCACGTAGGCGTTCGCTCCCAGCTCGTAGGCGGTCTTGAGGTCGGGCTGCTCCTTCGACGAGGTCAGCACCACCACCGGGATCGTGCGCAGGAGCTCGCTCTTCTTGATCTGCTCCAGCACCTGCAGCCCGTTCAGCTTGGGAAGCTTCAGGTCGAGCAGGATCAGGTCGGGATTTCCCGGCTCGCGCCCGGCATGGGGGCCGCGCCGGAAGAGGTAATCGAGCGCCGCTTCCCCGTCCTCGACGACCGTGATATCGTGGTGCTGCTGGAGGGCCTCGAGCGTCAATTCCACGTCCATCGGGCTGTCTTCCGCCAGCAGGATGTTCTTCAGTTTCATGATGCGGCTCCTTCGGACGGAGGAATCGTGGCCTCGGCGAAAGCGGCTCCGGCCGGAGGGAGGACAAAATAAAAGGTGGCCCCCTGGCCGGGGGCGGCCTGGGCCCAGATGCGGCCCCCGTGGCGCTCCAGCACGCGGCGCACCATGGCCAGCCCGATGCCGGTGCCCTCGTATTCCTGGTCCGAGTGAAGGCGCTGAAAGACCCCGAAAAGCTTGTCGGCGTAGCGCATGTCGAATCCCGCGCCGTTGTCCCGGACGAACCACGCCCCCGAAGGATCCCCCGTCGGGGCGAAGCCCACCTCGATCCGGGGAGCCGGGTGCTTGCCGCTGTACTTCACCGCGTTCGAGAGCAGGTTGATCCAAACCTGGCGCAGCATGGCCGGGTCGCCGCGCATGTCGGGAAGCTCGCCGATCACCCACTCGACCGCCGGTCCCTTGTGCTGCGCGTCCAGCTCGGCGCGGATCTCGCGCACCATCTCGGATGTGACGACCTTCCGGGCCGACATCGCCACCTTGTTCGCGCGCGAGAAGGAAAGCAGGTCGTCGATGAGCGCGCCCATCCTCCCCACCGACGTCTGGATGACGTCGAGGTAATGGCGGCTTTTCTCGTCGAGCGCGCCGGCGTTCCGCTGCGTCAGCAGTTGGCTGAATCCGGCGATGTGCCGCAGGGGGGCGCGCAGGTCGTGCGACACCGAGTACGAGAAGGCCTCGAGCTCCCGGTTGGCCGCCTCCTGGCGCTCGGTCTTCTCGCGCAGGGACGCGTTGAGCCGCTCGATCTCCTCCTGCTGGGCGCGGATGTCGTCGATGTCGGTGTAGATGCCGCAGACCGCGTAGGGGACGCCTTCGGCGTCCAGCATGGGGAAGTTCGAGGTGAGGTACGAGCGGCTGCCCGCGGGCGTGGGGAAAACCTCCACCTGCTCCACCGGGGAGCCCAAGCGCAGCGCATTGTCGAATCCGCGTTCCACCATCCCGCCTATCGGTTCGGGCAGTATCTCCGAGGCGCGGCGGCCGATGCACTCCCCGGCGGATTTTCCCAGCGCCTTGCAGAAGGATTCGTTGACCAGCACGTACCGACCCAAGACGTCCTTCACGCAAATGATGGCCGAGGTGTGGTCGAGGATCGCCTGCAATTGGGCCCGGCCGCGGACCACCTCTTTTTCCCTCTCGCGCCGCTCGGCGTCGATGCGGTTGAGCGAGGCGGCGGTAAAGAGGAGGATTCCCGAGAAGCCCGTGATCGAGAGCACGGCGTAAAGGCTCTCCCCGAAGGCGGGCGGATACCAGTCCAGGTTTTCTCCGAGCGCCAGCATCCAGCCCAAGGTCACAAGGAGGATGATCACCGAGGGCAGGAGGCGGCGCATGATGTGGCATCCGAAGCCCTCGCCCGAGATCAGCCGCATCACCCCGAAGCCGGGTTGCTGGAACAGCAACGCGTGCGCCGCGATGACGCCCGTGAGCGCCGAGGTCCAGGGCGTGCCGATCCCGGGAACCTCGCCCGCCCCCCGGTAAAGCTGGCCGATGAGGGAGAGCCCGCACAGGAAGAAGACCACGAAGAGGGCCACCTGGCGCACGTAGCCGATCATGGGCGCGCGGCTGGCTCCCGCAGCCACCGCGAAACCCGTGAGCAGCACGATCCAGGTCGTGGAGGCGTCCATTTGGCACGCCGCCGGAGGCCCATGCAGGCTGCAATAAAGGCCGATCGCCAATATGAGGGCCCCGCAAGCCCCGGGCAGCCAGCCCGGCGAGTCCGCGCCCGCCCGCGAGCCCAGCACGGCGGTCGCCGCGAGCGCGAAGGCCGCAAGGGCCGGGAACGGTTGATGGGGCAGCCCACCGAGAACATGGGCGTGCGCCTCGGGGCTGAGCCAGGCCGACACCGCATCCAGGAGACCCAAGGCCACCAGCGCCACGGCGGCCCACGCCAATGCCAAGGAAAACTTCCGGAAGAAACGCGTGTAACGCGTTTCCGAAGAAGCGGGGGGCGGTTCTCCCGCCCGGGGATCCTGGGTGACGGCTTCGGTCGCCATGGCGGCTTTCCAGATGTGTCCCTGCGAGCGCCCGCTCGGGCCCTCGCCCTCCGGAAACCCGGAGGCGGCATAAAGCTAGCGGAATTTCGGCCCGACGCCCAAGTCGCCTTTCACGAAGCGCCCCGCCGTAGTATATTTGCGCCCCCGGACGTTTAGCTCAGTTGGTTAGAGTACATCGTTCACATCGATGGGGTCGTAGGTTCAAGTCCTACAACGTCCACCATTTTCGGAGGGGGCTTCCATCGGGAGCCCCTTCTTTTTTGGTTTCGGGGCCTCCCGGGGGATTCCGGCGTTTTTTCCGGGGACCGCGATGGGGTGGCCTTCGCGGGCCGCCGGGCATCCTCGGGGACGCTGCGTTAACTACCCTTCGCCCGTATTCCGGAGGTCGCATGGGCGTTGAGGGCGTCAAGGGCGGTGAGGGTGTCGAGGGCATGAGCGGCGGGGAAATCCTCGAGTCTCCCGCGCGCCGGCGGTGGCGGCGCGTCGGCCTCTGGGGCGGTCCGCTCGCCGCCCTTGCCGTCGCCTGGTTGCTGCCCGCCGAATACCTGACGCTGTCGGGGGAGCCCGCCGCGCTGTCCGCGGCGGGGCGCGCCACCGCGGCCTTGGGCGCGTGGATGGCCGTATGGTGGATGACCGAGGCCGTGCCGGTGTACGCGACGGCGCTCTTGCCGCTGGCCCTGCTTCCCCTCCTCGGCGCGGGGAGCGGGAGGGAAGCCGCGGCGCCCTACGGCAACGAGACCATCTACTTGTTCCTCGGAGGGTTCCTCCTCGCCCTCGCCATGCAGCGCTGGGGCCTCGACCGGCGCATCGCCTTCGGCGCGCTGCGCGTGCTCGGCGCCCGCGCCGACCGTCTCGTGCTGGGAATCATGTGCGTCACCGCGTTTCTTTCCATGTGGGTTTCCAATACCGCGACCTCGCTCACCATGTATCCCATCGCGCTGAGCGTGCTGGCGTTGGCCCGGCACGGCGTGCCGGCGCAGGCTTACCGCAACTTCGCCCAGGCGCTCCTGCTGGGCGTCGCCTATGCCGCCACCATCGGGGGGATGGCCACCGTCATCGGCACGCCGCCCAACCTCTTCATGGCCTCCTACGCGCGCGGCGAGCTCGGCATCGAGATCGGCTTCGCCCGCTGGATGCTCTTCGGGGTGCCCGTGGCCCTGCTGTTCCTGCCGCTCACCTGGCGCTTGTTGCTACGCCTGTTTCCCGTTCGCCAACTGGGAATCTCCGGGGTCGAGGACATGGCCGCGCGCGAGTTGCGCGGCATGGGCGCGCTGTCGCGGGCGGAGAAGACCGTGATCGCCGCCTTCTGCCTGGCGGCGGGCGTGTGGATTTTCCGGCCGCTGCTCTCCGGCATCGAGGTGGCGGGCGTCCGTCCGCTCGCGGGCATCACCGATTCCGGCGTCGCCATCCTCGCGGCGCTACTGCTCTTCGTCTCGCCCTCAGGGGTACGGGGGCGCGCGGTGCTCGACTGGGAGACGGCGAAGAAGCTGCCTTTCGGCTTGCTCCTGCTGTTCGGCGGCGGGCTCAGCCTCGCCGCCGCCATCGAGCGCAACGGGGTGGGCCAGTTCCTGGGCGGCCAGATGGCCGCGCTCCAGGGGGTTCCCCTGTGGGTTTTCCTCGTCGTCGCGATGCTGGGCGTGGTGTTCCTGGGCGAGCTGCTCAGCAACACGGCCATGGCCGCGACGCTCATTCCCATCTGCGCCGCCCTGGCGGTCGCGATGGGCTGGGATCCGCTGGAGGTGCTCGTCCCGATCGCGCTGGCCTCGAGCTGCGGTTTCATGTTGCCGGTGGCCACGCCGCCCAACGCGGTAGTTTACGGATCGGGCGAGGTGGACGCGCAGGCGATGGTGCGAGCCGGGTTCTGGCTCAACTTCATCGGGGTCGGGATCGTGCTCGGTGTGGTCTGGGCGCTGGGGAGGTGGGTGTTCTAGGGGAAATGCGGAAATAGAACAATGCAACAATAGAACAA
>CBFGVC010000132.1:0-5553 GCA_965652255.1 uncultured Fibrobacteria bacterium
GGCGCGGCCAAAAAGCCCGCGAAGAAGGCGGCGAAGGCCGCCGCAGGGACGAGGCTCGCCTCATCCAAATCGACCTCGAAGAAACCCCCCCGCACCCAAAAGGCCGTCGTCACCACCGTCCTCCCGCCCAAGCTCTCCACCGCGGCATCGCTGAAGCCCGGAATGCCCGCACGGGCCGCCGTGAAGGCGCCCAAGGCCCCGCAGGCAAAGATCGCTGTCGCCGCGGAGAAGTCCACCCGCAAGCGGTTGAACAAGGATGAGCTGAAGTACTTCGAGAAGCTCCTGAACGAGAAGAAGGAAACGTTGCTGCAGGAACAGTCCTACCTCGAGGACAACGCGCTGCGCCTGAACTCGAAGGACGGCGCCGGCGACCTCTCGAGCCACGCCTACCACCTTGCCGACCACGCCACGGAGACGCAAGACAGGGAGCAGGCGTTCCACCTGGCGAGCCGGGAGGGCAAGTTCCTGTACTACATCGAGGAGGCGCTCGACCGCGTGCGCGCCGGCACGTTCGGCATCTGCAAAAGGTGCGGCACGCTCATTCCCAAGGCCCGCCTCGAGGCCGTTCCCACCGCCAAGATGTGCATCAACTGCAAGTCGATGCAGGAGCACGCGGTGGAGGCGGAGACGACGGCGGCGTAGGGAGGGGATCCTTCGGGGTCATCCCCTTCCTTGGGGTCGGGATTCTTTCGATATCCCTTCTACGCCGGTTCGGATTCGGGAGGGGAAATGCGGCAATAGAACAATGCAACCATGAACACAGGCGGAACTTCCCAACGCCTGCGTTTCATTGTTGCATTGCTGCATTGTCCTATTGACCCGCTTTCTCCCGAACCCTTCGAAGCGCCGGCGGCGAAGGATCCCGAACCGGTTAAGAAATCTCCCCGAAGCCCCCCTCCCCCCACTTGCGTGTATATTCGAGACGAACCTGAAGAAAGGCGGGGCGCCATGAAACGTTCCCTCACCGCATTGTTCGCCTTGGCCTTGTGCCTGGTCCTCGCTTCCTGCGAAGGCGAAACGGTCACCGGTTCGGTGGACGCGAAAGTGCTTTCCGGCGCGCAGTTCACGATCACCGAACGCACCCTTTCGGGCTCGCAAATGATCGCGAAGGGTACGGTGAAAAACAACGGCAAGAGCACCTGGTCCCCGGTCTGGGTGCTGGAAGGACAGTTCTACACCGACTCGACATTCACGGTGAAGCTGGGCGGCGCCACCCGGCGATACACCTTTTCGTTGGAGAAGGGCAGCTCCACGATCTGGGAGCTGAAACTCACGTCCACCTTGTTCAACCTGTCCGAATACCCCAACTACGGCCTGAAGCTGCGCGTCATTCAGGAGTAGAGGGATCCTTCGGGGTCGAATCAATTAACGCAGGGGAGCGCGTTCCGCCTTTCATCCCCTTGTCGCCCCATTGTTCTATTGCTGCATTGTTCTATGTCTCGGGTTCCAAGCCCGAACCCTCCAGCGAAAAGTCTCCGAAGAATCCCGAACCTACGAAGCTTTGTGGACGAAGGATCTCCCCTAGATCTCCCACCCCTTGTCGCCCTCGCCGGCGAACACCTGCACGTGCCGGGGGCGGATGAAGAGGCGCGCCCCGGCGCCCACGCCGAGCGTGCGGAACTTGCCCTTCTCCAGCTCGACGCGCACCGGATCCTCACGCCCGTCCATGCGGAAGGAGAGTCGCACGATGTTGCCCACGGTCTGGGAGTGAAGCAGCTCCGCGGGAATCCACTCCCCTTCCCCGGCCGAGGCCGCCACGTCGAAGTCGTAGGGACGCACGTAGGCATGCGCGCCGCCCTTGTCGTCGAGCCCGGGCTCGCGCGTGACGTTCACGTTCGCGCCCGCGGCCAGCACCTCGCGGCGCAGGTCGCCGGTGAAGAGGTTCGTGAGTCCCAGGAATTCGTGCACGAAGGGGGATGCGGGAGCGTCATAGACCTCCTCGGGGGTTCCCACCTGCTCGATCCGGCCGTGGTTGAGGATGACGACGCGGTCGGAAACTTCCATCGCTTCCTCCTGGTCGTGGGTCACGAACACGCTGGTGATGCCGAGGTCGTCGTGCAGGCGGCGGAGCCAATGGCGCAACTCCAGCCGCACCTTCGCGTCGAGCGCGCCGAAGGGCTCGTCGAGCAGGAGCAGCTTCGGCTCCACGGCCAGCGCGCGCGCGAGCGCGATGCGCTGCCGCTGGCCACCGGAGAGCTGGTTGGGATAGCGGTCGCCCAGCCAGTCGAGCTGCACGAGCTTGAGCAGCTCGTTCACGCGCGAGGCGATGTAGGCGTCGTCGGGGCGCTGGCCCTTGGGCTTGACGCGCAGGCCGTAGGCGACGTTCTCGAAGATGGTCATGTGCCGGAACAGGGCGTAGTGCTGGAACACGAATCCCACCCGGCGATCGCGCACGTTGTCCTCGGTCGCATCGCGGCCCTCGAAGAGGATGCGCCCCGAATCGGGCGCCTCGAGGCCCGAGAGGATGCGGAGCAAGGTGGTCTTGCCCGATCCCGAAGGGCCGAGCAAGGCGACCAGTTCGCCCGAGGGGATATCGAGGCTCACGCCTGCCAGCGCCTCGAAGGCGCCGAAGTTCTTGCGGACGTTGTCGATCTTGATGCTCATGGATCAGTTCCCCTCCTGGGAAGTCTTCGCGTCCTGGACTTCGGCGCGGATGCCTCCCTCCAGCATTTTTTTGGCCACCAGCGTGATCACCGCGAGGAAGGCCAAAAGCGAGGCCACCGCGAACGCGCCGGTGAAGTCGTATTCGTTGTAGAGGATCTCGACGTGCAACGGCAGCGTGTTCGTCTCGCCGCGGATGTGGCCGGAGACGACGGACACGGCCCCGAACTCTCCCATGGCGCGGGCGTTGCAGAGGACGACGCCGTAAAGCAGGCCCCACTTGATGTTGGGCAAGGTGATGCGCCAGAAGGTCTGCCATCCCGAGGCCCCGAGGGTGATGGAGGCTTCCTCCTCCTCGGTGCCTTGCGCCTGCATCACGGGAATGAGCTCGCGCGCCACGAAGGGAAAGGTGACGAACACCGTCGCCAGCACGATGCCCGGAACCGCGAAGAGGATCCGGAAATCCCTTTCCAGGAGCGCGTCACCCCAATATCCCCCCGCCCCGAAAAGCAGCACGAAGATCAACCCCGCGATGACGGGAGAAACGCTGAAGGGCAGGTCGATGAACGTCGTCAGCAGGTTTTTTCCGCGAAAGTCGAACTTGGCGATGCACCACGCCGCCGCCACGCCGAACAGCACGTTGAGCGGTACGGCGAAGGCCACGGCGATGAGGGTCAACCTGATCGCCGAGAGGGTGTCGGGATCGGTGATGGCCGCGATGTACCCGCCGATGCCCTTGTGGAATGCCTGATGGAACACGGCGGCGAGCGGCACGAGCAGGATGGTACCGAGCGCAAGCAGGGCGAGGCCGATCAGCAGGCGGCGAACCCAAGCGGGCTCGCCCACGGCCTGGTCGAGGCGGCCGCCGGGCGTGTCGG
Organism: uncultured Fibrobacteria bacterium; assembly: GCA_965652255.1. Taxonomy (GTDB): domain Bacteria; phylum Fibrobacterota; class Fibrobacteria; order UBA11236; family UBA11236; genus UBA11236. Next base: position 3,480 of record CBFGVC010000132.1, read on the forward strand.
ATGCTTGGGTCGGCGGGGCGGACCGGGAAGCGACACCGGGGAGTTTTTCCTGTGCGGACATGGCGGCCTTACATGGAGTAGCGGCGGCGGGCCCGCCACTGCGCGTAGTTGATGAGGAAAAGCAGCGCGAATGAGATCACCAGCATGACGGCCGCGATGGCCGTGGCCTCGGCGACCTGGAACTGCTCGAGCTTGGTGATGATGATCAGGGGGGCGATCTCGGTCTTCATGGGCATGTTGCCCGCGATGAACACGATGGAGCCGTATTCTCCCAAGGCGCGGGCGAAGCCCATGGCGAAGCCCGTGAACAGGGCCGGCCCCAAGGTGGGGAGGATCACGTTCCGGAAGGTCTGCCAACGCGTGGCGCCGAGCGTGGCGGAGGCTTCCTCCACCTCCTTCTCGAGGTCCTCGAGGACGGGCTGGACCGTGCGCACGAGGAAGGGCAGGCTGATGAAGATCATGGCGACGATGATGCCGAGAGGGGTGTAGGCGACCTTGATTCCCAAGGCGGCCAGGGGCCGCCCCAGCCAGCCGCTCTCGGCGAACACCGCCGTGAGGGCGATGCCCGCCACGGCGGTGGGAAGGGCGAAGGGCAAATCCACCAGCGCGTCCACCACGCTTTTGCCGCGGAACTCGTAGCGCGCCAGCACCCAGGCGATGAGCAGGCCGACGAAGAGGTTGATGGACGTCGCCACGAAGGCGCCGCCGAAGGAGACCCGGAGCGACGCCAGCACGCGCGGGTCGGTGACCGTGGCCCAAAGGTCGGCCATGGGAAGGGAGGCGGCGCGCAGGAACAGGGCGCCCAATGGAATAAGCACGATCAGCGACAGGTAAAAGACCGTGTAGCCCAAGGTGAGCCCGAAGCCGGGCAGGATGGTGCGTTTCTTCAAGAGGAGCATGGTCAGCGGCCTTGGGGAACGTAGATGCGGTCGAACTCGCCGCCGTCGGCGAAGTGCCGCGCCTGCGCGGCGTCCCACCCGCCGAAGACGGAATCGATGGTGAAAAGACGCACGGGCGGGAACTCCGCGGCATGCGCGGCGAGGACCTCCTCGTCGCGCGGGCGGAAGTGATGCTTCGCCGCCAGTTCCTGCCCTTCCCGCGTGTAGAGAAATTCGAGGTAGGCGCGGGCGACCTCGTAGGTGCCGCGCCGCCGGGCGTTACGCTCGACCACCGCCACCGGCGGCTCGGCCAGGATGCTCACGGAGGGATACACGATCTCGAGGCCCCCGTCCTTGCCCAGCGAACGCAGCGCCAGCTTCGCCTCGTCCTCCCAGCTGATCAGCACGTCGCCGATGCCGCGCCGCGCGAAGGTGGTGGCGGCCGCGCGGGCGCCCGCGTCGAGCACGGGCACGTTGCGGTACAGAGCGGTGACGAAGGCGCGGGCGCTGTCGTCTTTCCCGCCGGACCGCTCCAACGCGTACCCCCAAGCCGCGAGATAATTCCAGCGCGCGCCGCCCGAGGTCTTCGGATTCGGCGTCACCACCGAGACCCCGGGCCGGACCAGGTCGTTCCAATCGCGGATTCCCTTAGGGTTTCCCGCGCGCACCAGCAGCACGATGGTCGAGGTGTAAGGGGCGCTGTTTCCCGGCAGGGAATCGGCCCAGCCCGAGGGAATCAGCCCGCGTTTCACGCGCAGCTGGTCCACGTCGTAGGCCAGCGCGAGGGTCACCACGTCGGCGGGAAGGCCGTCGATCACCGAGCGCGCCTGCTTGCCGCTGCCGCCGTGGCTTTGCTGGACGCGCAGCCGGCGGCCCGGGTTTTCGGCTTGCCAGCGGGCGGCGAAGGCCGCGTTCACCTCGCGGTAGAATTCACGCGTCGGATCATACGACACGTTGAGCAGGCGCACGACCTCGCCATCGCCCTTCCCGCAGCCCGAAAGCACCGCGGCGAAGAGCCCGACGCCCAGGAAAATCCCGGCGAAGAGCCGCCTCGAAGCGTCGCCCCCCATGCCCTTGTCGTGTTTCACTTCCCGTCGCCTTTCAAATCTCGAAGTCCGGCATGCCGCGCCGGGCCGAGAGCGCCGCCTCGCGCACGCGCGCCTCGACGTCCGCCAGCGTCGTGCTGTCGAGGATCT
>CBFGVC010000133.1:0-5494 GCA_965652255.1 uncultured Fibrobacteria bacterium
CTGTGCTGTTTTTTTCAAACCGGTTCCTGGGGTTTGGGGTGTGGTGACGCGGCGGCTTCTTTCGCCGCCGCTCACTTTACACCCCCCACGATCCACCTCCTTCCCGCCTATTACCTTCTACCCTTGACCCTGCTCGCCATGACCGACATCTTCGACCGCATCGCAACCATCGGCCTCATGCCCGTCATCGTGATCGAGGACGCCGAGGCCGCCGTGCCCTTGGCCGAGGCGCTCATCGCGGGCGGCCTGCCGCTGGCGGAAGTCACCTTTCGCACCGAAGCGGCGGGCAAGGCCATCGCCGCCATGGCCAAGGTGCCGGGGCTTTTGCTCGGCGCGGGCACGGTGATGAAGCCCGCCCAAGTGGATCAGGCGATGGACTTGGGCGCAACCTTCGCGCTCGCTCCCAACTTCAATCCCAAGACCGCGGAGCATGCCCAAAGGAAGGGTCTGCCATTCGTCCCCGGCGTCATGACGCCGACCGAAATGGGGATGGCCCTCGAGGCCGGTTTCGCCGTGCAGAAGTTCTTCCCCGCCGAGCCGGCGGGCGGCGCGCCGTTCCTCAAGGCCGTCACCGCGCCCATGCGCGGCATCCGCTTCGTGCCCACGGGCTCCATCGACCTCGCGAAGCTGCCTTCCTACCTGCAAATCCCCGCGGTGCTGGCCGTGGGCGGCAGCTGGATGGTCGCGCCCAAGCTGATCGCCGACAAGAACTGGAAGGAAATCACACGCCTCGCCGCCGAGGCGGTGGCGGTGGTGCGGGGGCATAGGCCCCTGTAGGGACGACGCATGCGTCGTCCGTACGGTGCGCCCCGCCCACCGCCACCGCCGTAGGGGCGACCCATGGGTCGCCCGACAAGGAGATAGCCATGAAGATCAAAAGCCGTGAGTCCTGCCTCTTCGACCAGATCTCCTTGGGCGAAGTCATGCTGCGCCTCGATCCGGGCGACATGCGCGTGCGCACCGCGCGCACCTTCACCGCGTGGGAAGGCGGGGGAGAGTACAACGTGGCGCGCGGCCTGCGCCGCTGCTTCGGCCTGCGCACGGCGGTCGTCACGGCCTTCGCCGACAACGACGTGGGCCGCCTCGTGGAGGACTTCATCCTGCAGGGCGGGGTGGACACGCGCCACATCCTGTGGCGGCCCTACGACGGCCTGGGCCGCAGCGTGCGCAACGGCCTCAACTTCACCGAGCGGGGCTTCGGCGCGCGCGGCGCGGCGGGCACGTCCGACCGCGGCCATACCGCGGCCTCGCAATTGAAGAAGGGCGACGTCGATTGGGAGGCGATCTTCGGACGTGACGGTGCGCGCTGGTTCCACACCGGCGGAATCTACGCCGGCCTTTCGGAGACCACCGCCGACGTGATCGAGGAGGCGATGATCGCCGCGAAGAAGCACGGCACGATCATCTCCTACGACCTCAACTACCGCCCCAGCCTGTGGAAGAACTTCGGCGGGCAGAAGAAGGCGCAGGAAGTGAACCGCCGACTCGTGAGGCACGTGGACGTGCTGATCGGCAACGAGGAAGACTTCACGGCGTGCCTGGGCTTCCACGTCGAGGGCGTGGACGAGAATCTCTCGGCGCTCGACACGACGAACTTCAAGAAGATGATCGGCGCGGTGACGGCGGAGTTCTCCCACCTCTCGGTGGTGGCAACGACGCTGCGCACGGTGAAGTCGGCGTCCGTCAACGATTGGGCGGCGGTGTGCTGGGCCAAGGCTGAGGGCGGCGGTTCGTTCCACGAGTCGGCGGTGCGCGAGAACCTCGAGATCTACGACCGCGTGGGCGGGGGGGATTCTTTCGCCTCGGGCCTGGTGTACGGCCTGATGGAGAAGGGCGATCCGAAGCTTGCGGTGGAGTACGGCGCGGCGCACGGGGCCTTGGCGATGACCACCCCGGGGGATACTTCGATGGCGTCGCTTGCGGAGGTGGAGCACCTGATGAAGGGCGGGGGCGCGAGAGTGGTCAGGTAGTGCTACAGGGTTGTCAGCTAGATTCCATTCAAATTTCGAAGAAATTTCGATTTGTGCACTATAGAATAGTGCACCTACAATACTGCTCATAAAAGCAGTATGTTCCTGCGGTGACCCCCACCGCCTTCCTCGGCGCCCACTCGGGCTTCTCCTTCCTCTCCGGCGTCGGCCACGTCCCGGAAATCGTCGCCCGCGCCAAGGCGCTCGGCTACACCCACCTCGCCCTTGCCGACCTCAACCGCATGAGCGGCCTCGTCGCCTTTTACCTCGAGTGCAAGGCCCAAGGCATCCACCCCATCCTCGGCGTCGAACTCCGGGAATCCCTCCCCGCCTGGTTCTCCGCTCCCGGCTCTTCCCCGGAATCCTTGGCACGCGCGAGGTCTTCCGAACCCGGAACCCAAACCCAAACCCAAACCCCCTCGCTCATCGCCCTCGCAGCTCGGGGCGACGGCTACGGCGACCTCTGCGAGCTTTCCACCTGGCGGCAAATGCATCGCATGCCCCCGCCCGGATCCGGCGAGGGCCGGAGCATCGATCCGTTCTCCCTCGCCGCCGTGTGCCGGCAGCCGTGGCCGGATCTCGTCTTCCTCAGCGAATCCCCCGAGGTGCTCGATCTATTGCGAAGAGGCCCCAATCGTGACCGCGTTCATGGAGCCCTCATTCGGCACAGCCCCGAGGCCCGCGCCCGCGGACGCGTTCTCGAGGAGTACTGCGATCGCGAAGGCATTCCCCTCGTCGCGTGGGGCGATGCGTGGTTCCCAAGGCCCGAGGACCATGAGCTGCATCGCGTGCTGCGCGCGATCGATCTGAACAGCACGCTGTCGCGCCTGCGTCCCGGCGAGCGCGCGCCCGAGGGCGCGTGGATGCGGCCGCCCGACGGGCGCCACGGCATGACGGATCTGTTCGACATGCGTCCCGACGCGCTGGCGAATGCCGAGGCGCTCGCCGCGCGGTGCGAGGCCCGCCCGCCCATGAACGGCTGGGTGATGCCGCGCATCGACGTTCCCGAGGGACAAACGCCCGAAGGCGTGCTCGCGGCGCGCGCCCGCGCGGGGCTCCGGGAGAACTACGGCGGCAAGCCCGAATTCGCCCGCGCGGCGGAGATCCAGGAGATGGAGCTCGGCGTCATCAACAAGCTCGGCTACGCCTCGTACTTCCTCATGGTGCAGGAGGTTTACCAGGAAGCGGGGAGGATCTTCGGCGACGAGTACCGCAGGCCCAAGGATTGCTCGCTGTTGCGCGGCTCGGCGGCGAACTCGCTGACCTTCTACAACCTCGGCGTGGGGCGGCTCGATCCCATCGAGCACGACCTGTACTTCCAGCGCTTCCTGAACGAGGACCGCGCGAGCCCGCCCGACGCCGACCTCGACTTCGGCTGGGACGAGCGCGAGCGCATGCTCGACCACATGGTGGCGCGCTTCGGACGCGGGCGCGTGGCCGTCACCTGCACCTTCCAGCATTTCCGCTTCAAGGCGGCCTTCCGCGAGGCCGCGAAGGTGTTCGGTTATGCGGAAGAAGAGGTGACCGCCGTGCTGGAAGCGCGCGACAGCAAGGAACGCCGCCGCGACGACGCGGCGATCCGCATGCTCGAGGGCTGGGCGGCGCGGCTCAAGGGGCGCCCGCGCTTTTTGGGACAGCACCCCGGCGGGCTCATCGTCACCAACGGGCCGATCTGGCGGCATGTGGGATGCGAATGGTCCGCCTCGACTCCGCTCGGCGCGAGCGGAAAAGGCCGGCTCATCACCCAGGTCGACATGCACAGCGGGATCGACGAACTGGGCCTCATCAAGTTCGACCTGCTGGGAAACGGGTCGCTCTCGGTGCTGCGCGACGCGCTGGGGGACATCCGCCGGCAGGGGTTTCCCGATCCCGAGGTATGGGACTTACGCAAGTGCTACGCCGACGAAAAAGCCAACGCCCTGATGAACTCGGGGAACCTGCGCGGCGTGTTCTATCTCGAGAGCCCGGCGCAGATGCGCCTCAACATGAAGGCCGACGTGAGGACCTTCGACGAGGTGATCGTCACCTCCTCGCTCATCCGCCCTGCGGGCACGGCCTACGCCAAGACCTACGTGGAGCGGCACCGCAAGCACAAGCGGGGAATCAAGGATTGGGAATTCCTCCATCCGGCGCTCGAGCCTATCCTCGGCGACACCCACGACGTGTGCGCCTTCCAGGAGGACGTCACCAAGATCTGCCACGAGGTGGCCGGGCTCTCGTACAAGCGCGCCGACGCGGTGCGCAAGCAGATGAACAGCCAGCACGACGGCCCGCTGTCCACGCCCGAGCTGCGGGCGCTGTCGGAGGAGTTCGTCGCCGGCTGCATCCGGCACCGCGGCCTGACGCGGGCGCAGGCCGACGAATTATGGAGGCGGGTGGCCTCGTTCACCGGTTTCTCCTTCTGCAAGTCGCATTCCGCCAGCTACGCGCAGCTCTCGTACCAATGCGTCTGGCTCAAGGCCCACTACCCGGCCGAGTTCCTCGCCGCGGTGATCTCCAACAACCACGGCTTCTACCGGCGCGAGGTGTACCTCAACGAGGCACGGCGCCTGGGGCTGGGCATCGCGCCCCTCGACGTGAACCGGTGCGAGAGGAAGTTCGTGGGGGAAGGCGGGGGTCGGGAGTCGGGTGTCGGGAGTCGGGAGGGAAACGGCGAGGGGAGCGGGGTGGGGGTGATACATCCGGGCCTGTTGCATCTCCGGGGGTTCTCCGCGGTCACGGGCGAGGCCTTGGAGCGCTCGCGCCGCGAGGACGGACCCTTCCGCGACCTGGAGGATTTTTTGCGGCGGGTCCCGGCCGGGCGGCAGGAAACGGAGAACCTCATCCTCGCGGGCGCCTTCGACGGCTTCGGGATGACGCATCCGGAGCTGTTGTTTCATCTTGACGGCATTTACGCCTCCGTGTCCATGCGGGGCGGCAAAGAACCGGAACTTTTCGGGGAAGCGCGGGGAAGCGAGGAGCTTCGACGGTCGCTTCGTTCGGAAGACTATACCCTCATGGACCGCTGCCTCAACGAGAAGCGGCTGTTCGGCTACATGCTCTCGGGCAATCCGCTGGAGGTGCTCGACCTGCATCCCGAGGCGCGCGACGCCGTGCCGGCCGCGGAACTGGGAAGGCGCAAGGGCCGCCGCGTGAAGGTGTTCGGCCACTACGTCACCGAGCGCCGGCATCGCGTGGCGAAGTCGGGACGGCTGATGCAGTTCCTGACGCTGGAAGACCGCAGCGGCACGGTGGACGTGATCTTTTGGCCCGACATGCTCGACCGGTGGGAGGAGCAGCTGCTCGAAGGCGGCCCCTTCGCCGTGTGGGGCAATGTGACCGAGGAATGGGACGCCTTCTCGCTGGAGGCGGACCGCGTCCTGCCGGTGCAATACACGCCCAACCTCCTGAGCTTCGATCTCGCCTCGGCGCGGTTGCGGGCCTCGCAGGCGGTTTGGGCGGGGGAGGAGAGGGCGTACGCGTGAGAAACAAATGCGAAATGCGAAATAACGAACACCGCGATGGATTGGAACTTTCGGCGCGCC
>CBFGVC010000134.1:0-5487 GCA_965652255.1 uncultured Fibrobacteria bacterium
TCGTATCTCGCGTTGGAAAATCGCGCCACCCCTTATCAAACTTAAAGGCAAGGGTCTCACGGCTTCAGGAGCCGTGATCGCCGAACGTCGCGAATCGCTCCGTTAAAACGTGTCATCCCGGCCCCGGCCTACGCCGGGGTAAACTGCGACCGGGATCCAGTCAACGGACCATTGAGCGCAGCGAATCTCTTTGCTGGCTTCCCTTCGCTGCCTGGATTCCCGCCTGCGCGGGAATGACGGGTTGGAGGCTCTCTTCGCTGGCGCGATCCCGGCCCTTTCCTGCCCATCTAAATTTCCCCCCGTGACCGACCTCGCCACTAACGCCTCCGCCATCCTCTCCCGCATCGCCTCCGCCTGCGCGCGCGCGGGCCGCGCGCCCTCCGACGTCGAACTCATCTGGGTCAGCAAGACCCACCCCGTCGAAACCATCGTCGAGGCCAACGACATCGGCGCGAGGATCTTCGGCGAAAACCGCGTCCAGGAAATCCTCCAGAAATTCCCGCTCCCGCCGCGCGAAGACGGAACGCCGCGCGACTACGAACTGCATCTCATCGGCAGCCTCCAAAGGAACAAGGTCCGCAAGGTCCTCCCCCTCGTCACGGCCATTCATTCGGTGGACACCGTCGACCTCTGGGAAACCATCGACCGCATTGCGGGGGAATTGGGGACGACGCATGCGTCGTCCCTACGGCGCAACGTTTTGATTCAGGTCAATACGTCGGGGGAAACCACTAAATCGGGTGTTGCGCCGGGTGACCTGATGGATTTTCTGGCCGCCTTGCCGGCCGCGGCGAACATCGACCTCGTCGGCCTCATGACCATGGGCCCGCTCGAGGGCGGCCCCGAGGCCGCGCGGCCGTGCTTTCGTCAACTCGCGCAGCTCCTCAAGGACGCGCGGGCGCGCTTCCAGGACCGTTACCCGAACCTCTCGAAGCTCTCGATGGGCATGTCGGGCGACTTCGAAGTCGCCATCGAGGAAGGCGCGCACTACGTACGCATCGGCAGCGCGCTCTTCGGAAGCCGCTAAGACCTAAGCCCCAAACCCAAACACAAGCCCGCGACAGAACCCCCACGCCCCCTCCCCTCTCCTCGCAGAAAGCCCACAGGGAACCGACGTCACGCGAGGAGAGGGGAGGGGGTAGCGCCGAAGGCGCCGGGGGTGGGGTGAGGCACATTCGCCGACGAAGTCCCCCAAACAACCCTTCGCCCGCGAAGAATCCCCCCTGTATTCAGCCCTTCGCTCCCTGCTCCCCGCTCCACGCTCCCTCCCCTCGCTCCAACTTGCAACACTTCCCCCCCAACCTCCCCCGATGTATTTTGTCCCCCTGAAAAACAAGCCTGGAGCGAACATGCGCGATCCGCGACTCGACGAAGAGAAAAAGGAAGAGAAGAAGGAAGAACCGTTCGCGATCGCGAAGGAAATCGCCGAGTCCTTCCTCAAGCAGCGCAAGATCTTCCTGTGGACCCCGGTGGACGATGAGAGCGCCGAGCGCATCGTCAAGCAGCTCCTCTACCTCGACTCCAAGTCGAACGACGAGATCACCCTCTTCATCAACAGCCCCGGCGGCGTGATCTCCTCGGGCCTGGCGGTCTACGACGTCATGCAGGCCGTGAAGTCTTCCGTCTCCACCGTGGTGTGCGGGCAGGCCTCCAGCATGGGGGCGGTTCTGCTCGCCGCCGGCCGCGCGGGGCGGCGTTTCGCCTGGCCCCATGCCCGCGTGATGATCCACCAGCCGCTCATCCAGGGCCACATGTTCGGCCCCGCCAGCGACATCCAGATCCAGGCCGAGGAGATGCTGCGCATCCGGCAGACGGTGAACGGCATCCTCTCGCGCCATAGCGGGCATTCGATCGCGAAGATCGAGCAGGACACCGACCGCGATTACTTCATGACCGGCGACGAGGCCAAGGCCTACGGCCTGGTGGACGCGGTCGAGGCCCGGATGTAGGGTCGCGGCATGCCGCGGCCGCGCGGCCGCGGCGCATCCGGATATCGAATGGGAATCTTCGACAAGATCCGCGCGGGGCTCACGCGCACGCGCGAGTCGCTCGCGCGCGAGGTGCTGGGCGCGCTCGGCAAGGGCAAGCTAGACGAGGACACGCTCGAGGCGCTCGAGGAGAAGCTCCTCGCCGCCGACGTGGGGATCGAGACCTCGCAGGTCCTGCTCGAGGGCCTGAGGCGGCGCGCCCGCGGCCGCGAGGCCGCGCCGGAGCAAATCCTGGAGTGGCTGGCCGAGGAGGCCCGCGATATCCTGAAGGAGGCGCCGCCGCTTCCCGACCCCATGCCCAAGCCGTGGGTGATCCTGCTGGTGGGGGTGAACGGCGCGGGCAAGACCACCTCGATCGCGAAGATCGCCCACCGCCTCAAGGCGGAGGGCAGGAGCGTGCTGCTCGCGGCCTGCGATACCTTCCGCGCGGGCGCCGTGGCGCAGCTCGACGTTTGGGCGCAGCGGGCGGGCGTGGAGATCGTCAAGCACGCCGAGGGCGCCGACGCTGCGGCGGTGGCCTTCGACGCCTACGCCGCGGCCAAGGCCCGAGGTCGCGACGTGCTGCTGGTGGACACGGCGGGCCGCCTGCACACCAAGGACAACCTCATGGAGGAGCTGCGCAAGCTGGTGCGCGTGCTCCGAAAGCACGACCCCGCGCTGCCCCACGAGGCTTGGCTCGTGATTGACGGCAACACGGGACGCAACGCGCTCCCGCAGTTCCAGGGCTTCGGGGCGGCCGCGCCGCTCACGGGCCTCGTCATCACCAAGCTCGACGGCACGGCCAAGGGCGGGGCGGCGCTGGCGCTCGCCCGCGAGTTCGGGGCGCCCATCCGCTTCGTCGGAGTGGGAGAGGGCCTCGACGACCTGATTCCTTTCGACCGCGAGGCATACGCGAAAGGGCTTTTTTCCACGGGGTGAGGACCGTGACCGAATCGTGTCATTTGCCGACCGATACGTGACCATCGCCCAACGCAGCGATAACGCCGGATCGCGCATCCGGCCATAAATTGAGGGAGCCATGAAAGCAGAACGGGGAATTTCAGCCGTCGCGGGTGCCTTTGGGGCCGCTTTGCTGCTTTTCGGGTGCCAATCCTCCCGTTACGAGCCTGAGGCCAAATTTGTAGATTCATATGCGGATCTGAAACTGGTTTCGACGGCCCTTTCCCATGATCCGGAGCGGGCCGGGGAGATGCGCAGGGTCGTTTTGGCCCGGCACGGCATGACACCCGCGGAATTCCACGAGCAATTCATGCGCCTGGCCGGACATCCGGAGGCCTGGAAGCCGTTTCAGGAGCGGGTTTTGGCCCGCATTGACGAGTTTCAGGCAAGTCGGGAACAACGAAAGGAAGGCGACAATGTCCGGTAATGTCATTGAACTGACCAGCGAAAACTTCGACAGCGAGGTGGTTTCCCACTCCGGCACGGTTTTGGTGGACTTCTGGGCCCCTTGGTGCGGCCCCTGCCGCATGGTCGGCCCCGTGGTGGCCGAGCTGGCCGACGAGTACAAGGGCCGGGCCAAGGTGGCCAAGCTCAACACCGACGAGGCCACCGACATCGCCTCGCGCTACGGCATCCGCAGCATCCCCACCTTGCTGTTCTTCAAGAACGGCGAGATGGTGCAACAGCTCGTGGGAGCCTATCCCAAGGGCAAGATCGCCGAAAAGCTGGACGCCTCCCTCTAATCTCCGATTTCACGACCCCATGCGCGCTTCCAGCCTGATCCTGTCCGCCTTGCTGGCGCTTCCCCTCGCGGGGATCGCGCCGGCGCACGGCGCGGAAAAAAAGGCGCCGGCCAAGGCGCCGCCGGCCGCGCAACAATCGGCGCCCAAGTCCATGCAGTGGGTCGCCCTCGACGAGGCCGTCAAGACGGCCGCCGCCTCGGGCAAGTACGTCTTCGTCACCGTGTACACCGACTGGTGCGGCTATTGCCGCAAGCTCAACAACGTCACCTTCAAGGCCGGGCCCGTGCTGGAGGAGCTCCACAAGAACTTCCAGAGCGTGCGCATCAACGCCGAAAGCAAGCAGCCGGTGATCTGGCAGGGCAAGAAGATGTCCGAGCGCGAGGTGGCCGGCGAGGCGTGGGGCGTCACCGGGTACCCGACCATGCTCTTCATGAGCCCCAAGGGCGAGATCATCGGCAGCTACTCGGCCTATGCCGCGCCCGAGCTCATGGTGAACCTGCTCACCTACATCTCGTCCGGCGCGCGCGAGCGCAAAGTGAGCTTCGAGGACTTCCTGGGGGGCAAGGGCTGATGGAGATCGCGTTCTGGATCGCGGCGCTGCTGCTGCTGCACACCTACGTCCTGTATCCGCTCTCCCTGCCGGTCCTGGGCCGCCTGTTTCCCCTCCGGTCCCGCGCGCCGTCGCCTTCCCCCGCCCAGGCCGCGCGCCCCAAGGTCTCCCTGATCATCGCCGCCTACAACGAGGAGAAGATCCTCGAGGAAAAGATCCGCAACTGCTTCGAGCTGGAATTCCCGCGCGGCGACCTCGAGATCCTCATCGGGTCCGACGGCTCCACGGACCGCACCGAGGCCATCGCGGCCCAGTACGCGCCGGGAATCAAGCTGTTCGCCTTCCCCCGCCGCGAGGGCAAGGCCGCCGTGCTGAACCGCCTCGTGCCGGCCGCGCGCGGCGAGATCCTCGTGTTCTGCGATGCCAACACCATGCTGCTCAAGAACGTGCTGCAGAAGCTGCTCGCGCGCTTCGACGACCCCGAGGTCGGCTGCGTGTGCGGCAAGCTCATCCTGCACGACGCCGGGGAATCGGCGCTGGGCATCGGCGAGAGCATCTACTGGAACCTCGAGTCGGAGATCAAGAAGCAGGAAGGGCGCCTGGGCACCGTGATCGGGGCCAACGGCGGCATCTACGCCATCCGCAAGGAGCTGTACGGCCCCATCCCCGCCGGCGTGAAGGTGATGGACGACTTCTTCGTCACCACGCGGGTGCTTTGCGCGGGCAAGTCGGTGGTTTACGAGCCGCAGGCCATCGGCAGCGAGGAGACCTCGCTCGACGCCTACGGGGAGTTCCACCGCAAGGTGCGCATCAGCCAGGCCAACTTCAACCTGCTGCCCCGCTACCTGCCGCTCCTCAACCCGCTTCGCCCCCTCGTGGCCTACGCCTTTTTCTCGCACAAGCTCCTGCGCTGGCTCGCCCCGCTGATCCTCGTCGCGCTCTTCGTCGCCAATGCCGTCCTGGCGCCCGCCTCCGCGTTCTACGCGTGGCTGCTCGCCGGCCAGGCCGGCTTCTACGCGGCCGCCCTGCTGGCCCGCGTGCTCGGCGCGCGCGCGCGCCGCTACAAGCTGCTGCTCATTCCCTTCTACTTCGTCTCGATGAACGCGGCGCTCCTGCTCGGCTTGTTCCGCACCCTGTCGGTGCGCGACGACGGCTCGTGGAACCGCGTCGAGCGGGCGGCCTCGCGCCCGCTGTCCCAGGCGACGTCGCAGCCTCCGGTGTACTCCTACCCGCCCGTGCGCGCGCAGGCGGGGGATTATCCGAACTA
>CBFGVC010000135.1:0-5470 GCA_965652255.1 uncultured Fibrobacteria bacterium
GTCGGGATGTGGCTCAGTCTGGTAGAGCACTTGCTTCGGGAGCAAGGGGTCGTGGGTTCGAATCCCGCCATCCCGACCATCAAAACCAGGACCCGCGGAGCGGGGTTTTTGTTTTCTGGTCACCTGGACGCGGGTCGTACCCGGACCAACTTCGGCTTGCGGACCGGCGGCACGCGCTTCGCCAGCGAAGCTCGCGGGCGCTTCGACCTGGAGAAGGGCGCGAGCCTGACCGGGCGCCGCCTGCGGGCCGATTCGTAGAGCGCGCGCACCACGCGCACGTCGGCCAATCCCTCCGTTCCCGAGGGTTCGGGCTCGCGGTTATTCAGGATGCATTCCGAGAAATACTCGATCTCGGCGGCCATTTGATCCGTCTTGGGGAAGGTTTCGCGCTTGGGCTTTCCTTCCCCCTCGAGGACGAGCGTGTGCCCCGACGCGTATTCGTAGGCGTCCTGCAGGCGCAGCGTTCCCTTCGTGCCCGCCACCAGGTAGTCGCCCGTATCCTTCGCCCCGAAGCTGACGGTGAAGGAGGCCAGGCGATCGCCCGGAAAGCGAAGGATCGCGGCCGTCATCTCCTCCACCTCGCGAAAGCGCGGGTCGGGCCGGTTTCCGGTGAAGGCGGCCACCTCGGTGGGCTCGGCGCGGAACAGGTATCGCGCCGCGTTGATGCAGTACACCCCGATGTCGTACAACGTGCCTCCGCCGCGCTCGCGCTCGGTCCGGATGTTCGGGTCGCTCACCTGCATCGTGAACACCGAATTGAAGATGCGCGGATCGCCGATGGCGCCGCGCCGGATGCTCTCGATGGCGCGGAGGTTGGCGGCGTTCAGGTGCAGGCGATAGGCGGTCATGAGGCGCGCCCGTCCCTTGCGCGCGGCTTCGATCATCGCGCGGCATTCGGACTCGGTGACCGCCAGCGGCTTTTCGCACAGCACGTGCACGCCGCGTCTCGCCGCGCGCACGGCGTACTCCCGGTGCATGTCGTTCGGCAAGGCGATGTACACGGCGTCGACCTCGCCGAGGCAGGCGTCGTATTCGTCGTACCCGAAGGTTTGCCCCACCTTGTACTTCCGCGACATCTCGCGAAGCTTCACCGCGTCGTCCGAGACGAGCGCGGTCAGGCGGCTGTGGCGAGCGTGGCGGAAGGCGGGCAGGATCGCGACCTGGGCGAAGTATCCCAGGCCCACGACGGCGTAGCGGACGGGTCCTTTTTTTCGGTTGGCCATGCTTGTTTCCTCCCTGGGAAGCACGCTACAAGGGGGAGAAGACAGCGGACAACGGGCAATGGATAATGCAACAATTCGGCAAGGGAAGAATACAGGCGGTAGAGGAAGGAGGCAGTACAACATCACAACAGCACAACAATGGAGGCGCAAGCGGGGGCAGGCCTGAGTGCGCCGGAACGCGAACTCCCTGTGTTCATTGTTGTGCTGCTGTGGTGTTGTGTTGCCCCCCTCCCTTTCACCCCATGAAATCCAGCGGCCCATGACCTTTGCCCAGTGGCGGAGCCTTCGCGATGCCGCGCGCGACGAAGGCCTTGGCGGCGCGGCACGCCGAGACCAAGCCCTTGCCCTTCGCGAGGTTCGCCGCGATAGCCGAGGCGAGCGTGCAGCCGGTCCCGTGGACGTTGCCCACGGGATGGCGCCGCCCCTGCAAGGTGAACAGCTTGCCGTCGTCCCAAAGCCAGTCGGGGCATCCTTCGACGTGCGAGCCGTTTCTTCCGGTCGCATGACCTCCCTTGAGCAGGATGGCGTAGGGAAGCCTTCCCAGGGAGCGGAGGCGTTCCTCCGGGGACGTGCCGGCGGGGAAGGGCCCGAACAGGGCGTCGAACTCCGGCAGGTTGGGCGTCACGACGCGGCTGCGCGGCAAAAGTTTCTTGCGCAGAATCGCCAGCGCTCCCGCGTCGAGAAGGGGAGACCCCGACGTGGACCCGAGAACCGGATCGAACACGACAGGAATCCCCCGCGCCTCCTTCGCGTTCAGCAGCTTGATCACGCGCTTGGCCATGGGCAGCGATCCCAATGCGCCGAGCTTGATCACGTCGGGACGGATATCGTCGAAGAGGGCCTTCCACTGCCGCTCCAGGAAATCGGGATCGAGCGTTCGCACCGCCTGCACGCCGCGCGTGTTTTGCGCCGTGAGCAAGGTCGTCAGGTTCAATCCGTAGACGCCGTGACGCAGGAAAGTCTTGAGATCGGCTTCCTGGCCGGCGCCGCCGCTGGGGTCGGATCCGGCGATCGTGAGGGCGACGGGAGGGGAGCGACGGGAGGTAGGCATGGGGGAAAGATGGAAAATGGGAAATGGGAAATAGAACAATGCGGCAATGGAACAATGGGATGATGGCGGGAGGGCGGGAAGGCGGGGGAGGGGGATTTTTTCGTTGTTTCGTGAGCTTCCTGGGAGTCCGGATCGTGCGCTTGGCGATGCAGGGGATTTTGGGTTATCATAAGGAGAGAGAGGTTTGGAAACAGGGGGTCGCATGAAAGGGATTATCCCGGTTGCCTGCGCGGGAATGTTCGCTGCGGGCACGTTTGCCCTGTCACCCGAGCGGGTTCCGTACCTGCATGCCCGGTCCCATTACGAAGCGCACGTCGATCTCGCCGCGCCGGAGCGTGAACGCATCCAGGCGCATTTGGCGGAGACGGAAGCGCACTTGCGGGCGAATCCGCCGGAAGGCTTGACCCCGGCCCAGATGAAGAATCGCCTCGCGCGGCTGGACGACCTGCAGGAATACTGGACGCGCGGCGAGTTTCCGAAGAACAGGGATTTTCCGGATCGCTTGATTCCGTACTTCATTGATGAGGCGGGCGTACCCTGCGCAATGGGACACCTTGTCATCCAGTCGGGCGGCGGAGCGTTCGCGGAAGAGATTCGCGCGCGGATGAACAACGCCTACATCGCCGAGATCGCCGCGGCGGACGGGCGGCTCGCGGCATGGGCGAAAGAGCAGGGGATGACGCTGGAAGAGGCGGCGAGGGTGCAGCCGGGGTATGGCCCCCCGCGCCTTGGGGCCGTGTGGCGGGTCGAAACGGAAGCTTCGGGAAAGCCTTGGGTGTCCGGGCCGGACCACAACAATATCGGGGGAGTGGCGATCCTGTATCAGGATTCCTCGGAGTGGAAACCGCATTCCCCGGGATTCTTCGAATGGGCCATGGGTTTCTGCGTCGCTCCTTCCGGTCAAGCCCTCTCCTACCACATGAACGGATACGCGTCGAATGGACGGGCGTATACCGTGTCCTCCTCGCTGTCCCCCAGCGGGTGCGATTGGGCATCCGACGGGACGGAAGCGTGGATCGGCACCCGGCAGGGGCTTCTCCGGTTGCGGCACGAAGGCGCTTCGGATACGCTCGCCGGCCTTTTCCTCAAGACCCCCTTGGCCTCCGACACCGTCACGGGCGTCGCGGTCACGGCCGACGCCGTATGGGCCGCAACCCCGCGGGGCGCGTACCGGCGCGGTCGCGTCGGCAACGATACTTCTGTCACGGCGTGGGATTCCACCGCAATCTGGGGAAAGCGCGTCACCGGCCTCAAGCCTTCGGGCACTCGCGTGTGGCTCGGCATCGAAGGGGCATCCTCCGTCAATGGGGCGCCGGCAGGCTTCTCGACGCGCGGATTGCGTCGCTACAACGGCTCCGGGTGGAGCGCCTACGTCGCCTCCCAATCCTCGATCCAGACGCCCGGAGACACGATCTACGCGCTGGCCGAGCGTGATACCGGTTCGATCTGGGTGGCGACGCCCGCCTTCGGGTTCGCGCGCTTTGACGGCACGACGACCGTCAAGGTTGCGGACATACCGTCAGGCGTTACGGTATACGACATGGCCGGAGACGCGACCGGCTTTTACGCCGGCACCAACCATGGATTGTATCGGTACACCGGGGACAGCCTGATTTCCCTCGGACAGCCGGCCGTTTCCATCCGGGGTATCCGGGCTCAACCGGCGCGGGGTTCGGCTTCAAGGCTGCGAGTGGATCTTGGACCGAACGGGGGTATTCTCCCCGCCCATACGGTACTGGGACGCAAGACGGGATCACGAACGGCAGCCGGGATTTATGTGATTCCTTCGAGTTCCCCTTGAAATCCAATTTTTGACGATTTTTCAGGGAATTCCAACAGAATTCCGCAGCGTGAGTTCCTACCTTCGAGGCTAAAAACACCCCTTGATTTAGAATGATTCTAAAATTAGAATTATTCTAAACGAACCGGAATTCATCGGGTCACACGAAGGACAGAGGAAAACATGAGCTCCAACGTCGAGAACGTCGTCATCATCGGCTCGGGCCCCGCCGCCCACACCGCCGCGATCTATGCCGCGCGCGCCAACCTCAACCCGCTGATGTTCGAGGGATTCATGGCCGCCGGCATCGCCGCGGGCGGACAGCTCACCACCACCACCGAGATCGAGAACTTCCCCGGCTTCACCAGCATCGGCGGGCCCGAGCTCATGCACCGCATGCGCGAGCAGGCCGTGCATTGCGGCACGCGCATCCGCACCGAGACGGTCGCCAGGGTGGACCTCTCGCAGCGCCCGTTCAAGGTGTTCCCCGAGGACGGGCCCGAGGTGCTGGCGAAGACGATCATCGTCGCCACGGGCGCCACGGCCAAGCGCATGCACGTGCCCGGCGAGGAAAAGCTGTGGCAGGCGGGCATCTCGGCTTGCGCCGTGTGCGACGGCGGCCTGCCGATGTTCCGCGGCAAGGAGATGGTGGTGATCGGCGGCGGCGACACGGCCGTCGAGGAGGCCACCTATCTCACCAAGTTCGCCTCGAAGGTTTACCTGGTCCACCGCCGCGACGAGCTGCGCGCAAGCAAGGCGATGCAGCAGCGCGCGTTCACCACGCCCAAGCTCGAGATCGTCTGGGACACCGAGCTGCAGGAGGCCTATGGCGAGAAGTTCCTCGAGGGCGTGGTGGTCAAGAACAACAAGACCGGCGTGGTGAGCAAGATCCCCGCGGCGGGCCTGTTCTACGCCATCGGTCACGTGCCCAACACGGCCTTCCTCGACGGGCAGCTCAAGACCGACGAGAGCGGCTACCTGATCACGGTTCCGGGCACGACGAAGACGAGCGTGACCGGCGTGTTCGCCGCGGGCGACGTGCAGGACAAGGTTTACCGCCAGGCTATCACCTCGGCGGGCACGGGCTGCATGGCGGCGCTCGACGCGGAGCACCTGTTGGCGGCGGAAGCGGCGGGGGGAAGCCACTAGGACATCACAGCAGCACAACATCACAACAATGGAACACAACGTCCCCTGCGGCTTGTTGTTGTGATGCTGTGATGTTGTGCTGTCTTAACTCCGCTTCTTCTTCCCCGCCGGCTTCGTCCTCCCGGCTCCCGATTTCACCCATCCCGAGACCGCCAGCACGACCAGCGTCCCCCCGAACAGGCAGAACGCCAGTCCCATGAACCCGCGCAGCCGGATGCGATAGGGCGTACCGTCGGAGACGGGCTCCACGAACGAGTCGCTGGAGTC
>CBFGVC010000136.1:0-5435 GCA_965652255.1 uncultured Fibrobacteria bacterium
CCACGACCCCTTGCTCCCGAAGCAAGTGCTCTACCAGACTGAGCCACATCCCGACAAAGGTCGTTTACGCGAAATTTGGCCGGAATCCCGGCCACGGGAGCGGAAAATGTAATTGACCCTGACGGGAAAACGAAGGGTGCGGGGGGCAATCTCCGCGGTCAGCCCTTCGTCGGTTCGGGATTCTTTGCCGGCTTTTCTTCGGGGGTTCGGGTTCGGGAAAACACGAAATGAAAAAGGCGGGGCGCTGCCCCGCCCGCGAGGTCCGGATTCGGAAGCTTTCCCTCCCGAATCCGAACCCTTCAACGCACGGATTCCGAAGAATCCCGAAACGGCGAAGCTTGGCCCCCGAAGGATCAGGCCTCCTCGTAGTGATACCCCGACTCGCCGTGATCGACCGTGTCGAGTCCCAGCTGCTCGTCGTCCTTGGAGGGACGCAGGCCCACGGTGAACTTGACGATGTAGGCGATGACGATGGTGGCCACGATGCTGAGCACGGCGGTGAAGACCACGGCCTTGATCTGCTCGACCACGAGGCCGTCGGTGAGGCCCTCGATGCCGGGATTGGCGGCCGTGGTGGCCAACGCGCCGGTGAGCACCGCGCCGAGCGCGCCGCCCACGCCGTGGATGCCGAAGGTGTCGAGCGCGTCGTCGTACTTCAGCCACTTCTTCAGCCAGGTGACCGCGAAGTAGGGCACCACGCCGCCGAGAATCCCGATCAGGATCGCGCCGTTGGCGGTGACGAAGCCGGCCGCCGGGGTGACGGTGACGAGGCCGCCCACGATGCCCGAGCAGAAACCCAGGACGGTCGGCTTGCCGATGCGGATCCAGTCGACCAGCGCCCAGGCGAAGCCCGCGACGGCCGCGGCCAAGGTGGTGGTCATGAAGGCCTGCGCGGCGATGCCGTCGGCGGCGAGCGCGGATCCCGCGTTGAAGCCGTACCAGCCCACCCACAGGATGCCGGTGCCGACCATGGTCAAGGTGAGGCTGTGCGGCGCGCCGAAGTTCTTGCGCTTGCCGAGGATGATGCAAAGCGCCAGCGCCGACCAACCGGACGACATGTGCACGACGGTGCCGCCCGCGAAATCGATGGCCTTGATTCCGGCATCCTCGTTGAACGCGTTGAGGAAGCCGCCCGGGCCCCAGACCATGTGGGCCATGGGGAAGTACACCACGATCATCCAGAGGATGACGAAGAGGATCACAGCGCCGTACTTCATGCGCTCGGCGATGGCGCCGACGATGAGGGCCGGGGTGATGATCGCGAACATCAGCTGGAACATCGCGAACACCGAGTGCGAGATCACGCCGCTGGGCTCGGAGTTCACGCCGTTCAGGAATGCGTACTCGAAGCCGCCGAAGAAGGGGTTGTTCTCGGAGAAGGCAAGGCTGTAGCCGAACGCCCACCACAGCAGGGCGACGATGCCCGCGATGCCCATGCACTGCGCCAGCACCGACAGGATGTTCTTGGTGCGCACAAGGCCCCCGTAGAACAGCGCCAGGCCGGGCAGCGTCATGAACAGGACCAGGGCGGAACAGATCATGAGGAAGGCGTTGCTGCCGGTGTCGATCCCGGCGGCGGTCTCCTCGAGCACGGCGACGCGGGCCATGAGCGAGTCGAGCGACGCGGCTTCCTGCGCCGCCGCGGGAACCGCCGCGGCGAGCAGGGCGGCCGCGGCCGAGAGCCGGGCCGCGAGGGAATCCCTGAAGGACTTGAGGGTGGAGAGGATGGACATCGTCGGATACTCCTGAAGAGGTTTTGAATGGAGAACCAGGACGCGGGAAATAAAGAAAAAGAAGAAGGGCCTGAAGGCCCCTCTTCCCCTCTCTCCCCCCGCGCCTTTCGCGTCGCCGCGAAAGGATGATTGCACGGGGCCCGGAAGCGTCGCTCTTCCGGCTCCCCTTGACGCGAAAAAACGGCCTGCAGGCCGTTTTTTCATCCGACCGAAGGTTTCTACAGGTGCGACGAGGACTGGAAGTCGGGATAGGCGACCATGCCGTGCTCGCCCACGTCCAATCCTTCCTCCTCCTCCTCGGCCGAGACGCGGAGGCCGAAGATCGCCTTCACGACAAGCCAGATGACGAGCGCCGAGATGAAGGCGGCCGCGCCGTAGGCGACCACGCCGATGGCCTGCACGGCCAGCTGGCCGGCGCCGGCCATTTCGCCGAAGATGCCGACGGCCAGGGTGCCCCAGATGCCGCAGGTCAAGTGGACGGAGATGGCGCCGACCGGATCGTCGATCTTCACCTTGTCGAAGAACACCACGCTGAACACCACGATGATTCCGGCGATGAGGCCGATCAGGATGGCCGACCACATGGCCATCTGGTCCGCGCCTGCGGTGATGCCGACGAGGCCGGCAAGCACGCCGTTGAGGGCCATGGTGAGGTCGGGTTTCTTGAAGGCGATCCACGAGGTGAACATCGCGCCCAAGGCGCCCGCGGCCGCGGCGAGCGCGGTGGTCACCAACGTCAGCGAGACGAGCCCGGCGTCGGCGCTCAGCACGGAGCCTCCGTTGAAGCCGAACCAGCCCAGCCACAGCAGGAACACGCCGATGGTCGCGAGCGGGAGGCTGTGGCCCGGGATGGGACGAACCTTGCCGTCGACGTACTTGCCCTTGCGCGCCCCGAGGAGCAACACACCGGCCAGCGCCGCCCAGCCGCCCACCGAGTGCACGATGGTGGAACCGGCGAAGTCATAGAAGCCCATGGCGTCGAGCCAGCCGCCGCCCCACTTCCAGGAACCCAGGACGGGGTACACGAAGGCGATGAACACGGTGGAGAAGACCATGAAGCTCCCGAGCTTGATGCGCTCGGCCACGGCGCCGGAGACGATCGTTCCGGCCGTGGCGGCGAACATGGCCTGGAAGAGGAAATCGGTCCAATAGGTGTAGCCCTCGGAGTACTCCGAGGTGAGCCCTGCCGCGTCGGAGGCGACGCCGAAACCGGCGAAGCCGAAGAAGCCGGCGGCCCCCTCCGCGAAGCCCGGGTACATCAGGTTGAAGCCGACGAAGGCGTAGGTAATGATGCCCACCGCGATGATGAACGTGTTCTTGAACAGGATGTTCGTGGTGTTCTTCGCCCGCGTGAGGCCGGTCTCCAGCGTGGCGAAGCCGAGGTGCATGGTGAACACCAGCGCCGCGGCGATCATCATCCAGAGGTTGTTGACCGTGAACATTTCGACCGAAATCGCCGCGGCCTCCTCGACCGCCTCTACGGCGGCGACAGCCTCTTCCTGGGCGAAAACGCCCGATGCCAAGCCGACGACGGCCAAGGACATCAGGGCGACGAAGCGCGACCAACTGGATTCTTTACGCATGGCATCTCCTCGATTGCTGAAAACCTGGGTTCGTTTGCGGAAGGCCGATCGGCCACCCACCGGTCCGGCACCTCTTAAAGCACCCACCATGCCAGCGGAATTCATGAATTTCGACGCCTGACGATTGACAATTATTTCCCTTGGCGGCAGTCGGCCAATTATTGGCTTTATTTGTCAAACAGAACTGCCCGAAACCCCATATTGTCGAAACGTGCCCAAAAGCTGGGAGGCGTCCTGCGCGTGTCCGGAACGCGCGCCGAAATATCGATTGACCGCCAGGTTCGTTCGCCGAAAAGTGTCAGCGACCCCAGGGAGCAAGTGACAACGAGCCCGGCTTCCTAAAAAGCGAGGTAACGGCGCGCCTTTTCATCATCGAGCAGGTCGATGCCTCCCGCTTCCACAACCGCACCCCGCTCCAGGATGACGTAATCGTCCGCAAGGCTCCGGGCGAAATCGAGGAATTGCTCCACGAGCAGGATGGCCAGGTCGCCCTTGGCCTTCAAATCCTCCAGCACGCGCCCGATATCCTCCACGATGGAGGGTTGTATGCCTTCGGTGGGCTCGTCGAGCAGCAGGACCTTGGGCTTCCCGAGCAGCGCCCGCGCGATGGCGAGCTGCTGCTGCTGGCCTCCGCTCAGGTTGCCTCCCAGGCGCTTTTCCATCTTCGCCAGGAACGGGAACATTCCGTACACCTCATCCTTGGGCAGCCTGGGCGGACGCGGGCCGGGACGGGATTCGAGCCCCATGCGAAGGTTCTCCTCCACCGTCAGCTTCGGAAAGATCTCGCGTCCCTGCGGCACGTAGGCGATGCCCGCGCGCGCGCGGCGCTCCGGCGCCTGCCGCGTGAGGTCGACGCCCTGCAGCGAGACCGATCCGGCGCGCGCGGGCAAGAGGCCGATGATGGCCTTGAGCAAGGTGGTCTTTCCCACCCCGTTCCGGCCCATGAGCGCCGTGATGCGGCCGGGCCGCACGGCAATGTCGACGGACCGCAGGATGCGGCTTTCGCCGTAGTAAACGTCGAGGGAGCGCGCCTCAAGCATGTCCGTCCGCCTTTTTGGATTCGCGCGTTTTCTCCCGCGCGCGGCCGAGGTATTGTTCGACCACCGCAGGGTCGTTCTGGACCTTATCCATGTCTCCCTCGGTGAGCACTTTTCCCTCGCACAGCACGGTGACCGTGCAGCAAAGCTGTCGGACGAATTCCATGTCGTGCTCGATCACGATCACCGAGCGTTCCCGCGAAAGCGACTTGAGGAGCTCGCCCGTCTTGCGCGTCTCCTCGTCGGTCATGCCCGCCGCCGGCTCGTCGATGAGCAGAAGGTCGGGTTCCATCACCAAAAGCATGCCGATTTCAAGCCACTGCTTTTGCCCGTGCGACAGACGCGCGGCGGGGACGTCGAGCTCGATGGCGAGCCCGACGGTCTCGGCCACCGCGACGATGCGATCCCTCTCGGCCGGACGAAGGTTGCCGAAGAGCGAGCGGAAAACGCCGCGATCGGATTTTCGGGCCAGCAGGAGGTTGTCGAGCACGCTGAGGCTGCCGAAAACAGAGGGCGTCTGGAATTTTCGCCCCACGCCCATGTCCACGATGCCCTTTTCGTCGAGCTTGAGCAAGTCCTTGTCCCTGAGCAGGGCCTTGCCGGTATCCGGCTTGGTCTTGCCGCATAACACGTCCATGAAGGTCGTCTTGCCCGCGCCGTTGGGGCCGATCACGGCCCGCAGCTCGCGTTCCTCGAGGCCGAAGTAGGCGATGTCGAGGGCCTTGAAGCCGTCGAAAGAGACCGAGAGATCCTCGACGTAGAGAAGGCGTTCGTTCATGCCGCGTCTCCCCGGATGGCCCGTCGCCGGGCGAAGAAGCGCGCGAGCGCGTCCCGCGAAGTCGCCCACAATCCCGTCACGCCCTGCGGCAGGAAAAGCACCACGCCGATGAAAAGCCCGCCCAGCACGTACAACCAAGCGCCCGGCATCACCCCGGTGAGCCAGCTGTAAAGCAAGCTGACGCCGACGGCGCCCAGGATCGGCCCCATCAGGGTTGCGCGGCCGCCCACGGCCACCCACACCACCATCTCCAGCGAGGCGCGCACGTCCATGCGGCCCGGAGTGATGATGCCGGTTTGCGGGA
>CBFGVC010000137.1:0-5430 GCA_965652255.1 uncultured Fibrobacteria bacterium
TTCCATGGTGGGGCTGAGGCTGGGCATGAGGATGCTGGTGGGCATGGGGTCTCCGTTGGAGGTTCATGTTGGGCCGCAGCACGCTGCGGCCTTATAAAAAAGGGGCGACCCGGCGGGTCGCCCATCCAGATATCAGGTCCGGTAGGTCACCTGGTTGACGGCGGCGATGATCTTCGCGACGGTGGGCATGGTGGCCGCCTCGAGATTGGCCGCGTAGGGCATGGGGTTGTCGCTCTGGGCGACGCGCACCACGGGGGCGTCGAGGTAGTCGAACAGGCCCGTGTAGATGCTGTCGGCGAGCTGCGCGCCCAGACCGGAGAAGAAGTGGCCTTCCTCCACCACCACCACGCGCCCGGTCTTCTTCACGGACTCGGCGATGAGCGGCATGTCGAGGGGCTTCAGGCTGCGGGGGTCGAGCAGTTCCACCTCCACGCCGTCCTTGGCCAGCTCTTCGGCGGCCTTCTGCGCGAGGCTCATCATGCGCGACCACGCGATGACGGTCACCTTGTCGCCGGCGCGGACGATGCTGCCCTTGCCGATGGGGACGATGTGGTCGTCGCCCTCGGGCACCTCGCCCTTGAGCGAGTAGTTCAACTCGTTCTCGAGGAAGATCACCGGGTCGTTGCAGCGGATGGCCGCCTTGAGCATGCCCTTGGCGTCGGCCGGGTTGGAGGGCGACATCACGTGCAGGCCCGGGAAGTGGGCGTAGATCGACTCCACGTTGTGGGAGTGCTGCGAGCTCACGCGCGGCCCCGCGCCGTTGGGGCCGCGGAACACGATGGGCACGGGGTAGAGGCCGCCCGACATGTAGTACATCTTGGCGGCGTTGGAGAGGATCTGGTCGATGGCGACGAACGAGAAGTTGAAGCTCATGAACTCGACCACCGGGCGCAGGCCCATCATGGCCGCGCCCACGCCCAGGCCGGCGAAGCCCGACTCGGAAATGGGCGTGTCGAGCACGCGCTTGGGCCCGAACTTGTCGAGCAATCCCTTGGTCACCTTGTAGGCGCCGTTGTATTCGGCCACCTCTTCGCCCAGGACGAACACCTTCTCGTCGCGGGTCATTTCCTCCGCGAGCGCCTGGTTGAGCGCCTCGCGCATCTCGATGACGGCCATCAGTAGGTCCCTCCCGCGGCGCCGACGGAATTCAGGTTCGCCACGTCCTCGTCGCGATAGGTGTGCCGCGTCAGTTCCTCGAGCGGGGGTTCGGGGCTCTCGTCGGCGAAGTCCACCGCCTCCTGCACCCGGGCTTTCACGGTCTTCGCCATGGCCTTGATCTCTTCCTCGGTGGCCCACTTGTTGTCCACGATCTCCTGGCCGACGGAGAGGATGGGGTCGCGCTGCTTCCAGCTGTCGACCTCGTCCTTGCTGCGGTAGAGGCCGGCATCGGAGACCGAGTGGCCGAAGAAGCGGTAGGTCACCATGTGCACGAGGGCGGGCCGGCGCTTGGCGCGGGCCTCGTTCACCACGTGGCGCATGGTCTCGTGCACCTCGTTCAGGTCCATGCCGTTGATGGTGTAGCCCTTGACGCCGTAGGCGGCGGCCTTGGAGGCGATGTCGGTGTTGGCCACGGCGCGGCGGTTGGCCGTGCCCATGCCGTACTGGTTGTCCTCGCAGATGAAGATGGCGGGGATGTTCCAGAGGGCGGCGAGGTTCATGCACTCGTGGAAGGTGCCCTGCGGCTGCGCGCCGTCGCCGAAGAAGATGAAGCTGACCCCGTTGTCGTTCTCGTAGTTCGACTTGAAGGCCGCGCCGATGCCGATGCCGAACTGCCCGCCCACGATGCCGTGGCCGCCGAGGAAGTTGTGCTCCTTGGAGAAGAAGTGCATCGAGCCGCCCTTGCCGCGGGCGCAGCCCGTGACCCGGCCGAAGAGCTCGGCCATGCCGGCCTTCGGGTCGCCGCCCAAGGTCAGGTACAAGCCGTGGCAGCGATAGGTGGTGACGACGGAATCTTGGGGGAGCTTGTGCTCGAGGGTGCCGACCCCCACGGCCTCGTGGCCGATATAAGTATGGAGGAAGCCGGCGATTTTCTTCTGCTGGTAGGCCTTGATGCTGGCCTCCTCGAAGGACCGGATGAGCAGCATCTTTTCGAACATCGCGGTGAGCTTTTCCCGCGGAATGCTCGATTTTTCGCGTTTTATGCCGGGTTTTTCGCCGACGGGTTCAGAGATGGCGGACTTGGTGCTGGGCAAAAAGGGCCTCCGGGAGAGGAACCGCCGGAGGGTCCCGCGCCCGAAGGCGCGCCCGAACCCGCCGCACGAACCCGGTTTTCAGCTCCGGGCAGGGGATGAACGTAGCAAAGTCAAGGGGCGAAACGGAAGTTTTCGACCAAAACCCGATCCGAAAATGCCTGAAAATTCGCCATCAACCAGCCAAACCGGCTTCGACGCCATCCGGAGGCTTCTGAAAACAGGGAAAGGGGGAGGGGGGTGGGGTGGAGCTTTTGACGGCAGCACAACATCACAGCAACACAACATCTGAACCACAGGGCGGTACGGCCACTTGTGATCCGCAACGTGATGACGCATGACCTTCTGCGTTATGTTGCTGTGCTGTTGTGATGCTCGGATGACCTGTCCTCGTCTCAGCCCACCCCGTCCCCCGGGGAATTTGTTCCAAACGGTAACCCCCCTCGCTTTCGTTCCCGCCTCCCGGTATCCTGCTTTGCAGGAGGTTCCCCCATGAAAACGATTCGCCCCGCATTGCTTGCCGCCCTCATCCTCGCTCCCGCGCTTGCTATTGCGCAGTATGGTCCCGGCGACCGCGAGCACAATTTCTCGCTCACCATCCAGCCCGTCCTGCTCGCAGTGCCGATCGGCGTGCTGCAATACGAGACGCGCCTGACCGAGCCGTTCGCGGTCTCGGTGTTCGGCGGCTACGGGCGGTTCGACTACGAGCGCGACGGGGAGACCGTCAACGCCACGGTGTACGGCGCGGGAATGCAGGCCCGCTTCTACGCCTTCGACCGCCACCGCGACCCGCGCGTGCGCTTCGGCGAGCCGCACCTGGGCATCCAGGCGCTGTGGGCGCACGGCGAGGGCGAGGAGGAGGACGGAGGCTTCATGGGCGTCTTCGGCGACGAGGTGTGGGGCCGGGGCGAGCAGTTCATGGCGGGGCCGTTCATCGGATACAAGTACGTCATGGGTTTCGGCTTGACGGCCGAGATCCAGCTGGGGGCGATGGCCGGAGCGCGCTATTCGTACGGCGGCGAAGGCAACACCGGCGTGGACGACGACGCCAAGTGGGAGTTCAAGTGGATGCCCATCGGAAATTTGGGGGTGGGGTGGAGCTTTTGACGGCAGCACAACATCACAGCAACACAGCATCTGAACAACAGGGCGGTACGGCCACTCGTGATCCGCAACGTGATGACGCATGACCTTCTGCGTTATGTTGCTGTGCTGTTGTGATGCTGTGATGAAAAGTCGTCGTTCAGCCCACCCCGTCCAACCCGATCGTTCCCTCCAGGCTCTTCAGGTAGGCCGGGCTTTCCGCCTCCTTCAGGCGCTTCTTCGCCGTCGCGAGGCGGCCTGCGAGGTCGAGCGATTCCGCGGCCCTGCGGTTGTAGGGAAGGTCCATGAAGGCCTTGAGGGAGTCGGCGCGCGCGCGCCAGTGGCGCGCGTCGCGCCTCTGCTGGCGCTCGAGCCTCTCGCGGTACCAGTCGGACTTCAGCACGCTCTCGCGCGTGAACAGCGCGCGGAAGGCCTTCGATTCCAGCGTCATCCCCTTCCACTTTCCGTGGACCATGATGTGGAGCAGACCCTTGAGCGGGGGGCAGGCGGCCTCCACGCTGCCGTCCTCGAAGTAGAAGCGCGCCGCCGTCCTTTGCCCCTCGACGATGTTCGCCACGCCGTCGGCGAAATCCTTGGCGCCCTGCAACTCGGGCTGGAGCATGTCGGCGGGGAACACCGCGGTGGGCTCGCCGAACAGGCGCCCGAAATAAGCGTGCAGGAAGCGCTCGTTGATGCGCCAGCCCAGCCGCGAGGCGGCCACCGTCTTTCGTCCGTGCCGGAAGTCCCTGACCCGCTCCAGGTATCCGCCGGCGATGAGCCGGTTCGCGTCGCGCTCGTCGGCCGAGAGCCGCGCCCAGATCTCGGGCATGAGCAGGCTGATGTCGTGGTCCACCTGGTATTTGCGGCCCACGTGGCCCGCCGGGGTGCTGAACACCTGCAGGCCGGTGAGCGCGTAGGAGACGAAGGCGTTGTTCAGGTCGTGGATCGACCAGAGCGCGTTGAAGGGCCCCTTGGTCATGGCGCCCTCGGAGCCCGCACCGGTGGTGGAGGGCGACTTGCCCGTGAGGCTGGCCACGAAATCCATGAAGGCCTCGGGGAGCTCCTGGTAGTGCAACGGATTGTACACCGCCAGCGGGGGCATATATTGCCCCTTGGCGTTCTTCTCGGGCGGATTGTTGCGCCGCCCCACCAGCACGGCCTGCACGGGCTGCCAGACGGGTTCCCCGGCCGCAAGGCCGCGCCGCAGCCGGATCCCCGCCTCGGCGAGGTGGAACTCCATCGGCTCCACGAGATCGGGGCGGTCCTGCAGGTAGCGCACGTTGGGGGTGGGCTTGCCGTCGACGATGCGCGGCGCGTTGGAGGCCACGAACCAGCCCTGCTCGCGCGCCGCCGCCTCGCGAATGAGCGCTTGCATCGGGGGCGTGAACTTCTCGATCTCGGTGACATGCGACACGATGCGCCGCGCCTCCTCCACCGGAAGGGGCTCGAAGTTGGAGATGAAGCGGGCCCTGCCCGCGAGGTCGCCCTCGGCCTGCTTGTCCTTGCCGGGGTGGATGGCGTCGTCGGGCCGTTGGAACAGGCGGTGCTCGCAGTTCTCCACGAACTTGAAGCTGGTCTGCCCGCCCTCCATGGGCGAGGGCAAGGTGACCGAGACGGTGATGTCGTCCTCCACTTGCAGCTTGCGCGCCGGAACGTAATCGGACCGCAGCCGGAACACCATCCAGTTGCCCTCCGGGTCGGCGCCTGACTTCAGGTAGCTGTTCATCAGGTGCTGGTGGTCGAAGACCAGCTCGTTGCCGGGCTTGCCGTCGAGCAAGTCCACGCTGAAGTGCCTGCGGTA
Organism: uncultured Fibrobacteria bacterium; assembly: GCA_965652255.1. Taxonomy (GTDB): domain Bacteria; phylum Fibrobacterota; class Fibrobacteria; order UBA11236; family UBA11236; genus UBA11236. The sequence continues at coordinate 5,074 of CBFGVC010000137.1, forward strand.
GTCGTCGCCCCATTCGGGGCGATAGCTGCGCTTCACCAGCAGCGCGAGGTTGCGCACGTGCGAGGGAATGGCGCGAAGCCAGGCATTGTATGCGTCGGTGTACTCGGGCGAGGGCGTGAGGAGGCGAACGACAGAGCCCAGCGAGCGCAGCGGCGAGAGGAAGGGCCGCGAGGGCTTTTTCTTGCCCTTCAGCTTTTTGCGGAAGCGCTTCGAATAATCCTTCGCCAGGATGCGGTCCACCGCGTCGAAGTCGCGCTTGAGGTCCTGCACGTACACGTGCCGGTACAGGATGCCGTCGGCCACCGACTTGGAGATTTCGCTCTTGCCTCCGCCCGAGACCGTGCAGGGCTTGTGGCA
>CBFGVC010000138.1:0-5397 GCA_965652255.1 uncultured Fibrobacteria bacterium
GTGGCCTACCACGACTCGAGCCTTTACTGGACGGGAAGCGACCGCGTGTACGTGAAGCCGCGTCGCCGCGAGCCCCGCACCCTGTTCACCCAGGACGGCGTGTTCCGCCTCATCGTGGACGGCGACGTCCTGTATGCGGCCCACCCGGGCGGCGTGCGCGCCCAGAACCTGAAGAGCCGCCAATGGACCGACTTCAGGCTCGAGGACGGCATCCCGGGCACGAAGGTGCAGGCCGTCATGGTCAGCGAGGGATTCTTGTGGGTAGGCACCGACAAAGGGGCGATGCGCATCCGGGTGCGGCCGTATTTGCCGTAGACAACGGAGCAACGGAACAACGGAGGCAACAGGACGACGCAGTTGTTAGCCCTTAGCCGGGCGCTGACTCCTGTTCTTTCCTTGTTCCGTTGCCCCGTTGTTCCGTTGACTCAGAACGCGATCCCTCCGCCCAGTTCCAGGGTCAATCCGGGTGTTCCGCTCACGCCGCCGACCGAGGGGCCGCCAAAGCCGTATTTCGCGTTGGCGTACACGGCCAACGGAATGATGGGAGGCTTGACCCGGGCTCCCGCCTGCAGGAAAAAGCCGACTCCGTTGGACATTCCCTCATCCTTGAGGGCATCCTTGAGCACCTTCGCGATGTCGTCCGCGTCGGCGGTTTCGGCGTCGAAGGAGCTTCCCTGGTCGGCCTCCGTGATGGCGCGCCTCGCGAAGGAGTTGTTCAGCACGGGGGTCGCGGCGATCCACGACAGGCCCCCGCCCGCGTAAACCTTGAGAAGGGGAATCGTGAAGAACGGGTACAAGGCCGCCACGTCACCGGTCACCCGGCCGTAGAAGGGCTTGTTTTGGGTGAAGGGAATGCTGAAATCCGGCCGGACGTTGGTGGTGTCGTAGCTGCCCGTGCCCAATAGCGACGTGTCCACCGCGAAGGCCATGTCGTAATACCCGAACTGCACGTTGGCGGTGGCCTCCAGGTCGATGAGCGGGAGAAAGTCGAGCCACAGCTTCACGCCCATGCCCTGCAGGCCCGAGGCGCTGCCCGTCATCAGCAGGATGCGGTTCTCGTTGCTCGATCCCGGCGGCATGATGGGCCCTCCCGCCTTCTTGACCTGCGGACCGAGTGCGGGAGCCAGGTGGATGCCCGCGCCAATGATGGCGTGGGAGGGGAGGGCGACCGCGAAGGAGAGGGCGATGATTTTCAGGAAGGGGGCTTTCATGGGGGCTTCTCCGGGGTTTTTCGGTTGTCGGGGGAGCGACAGCACAACATCACAGCATCACAACAATAGAGCATCACAACCAAGCAATTCCAAATGCGGGAAGGTAACGATTCCTTACGGAGGTTATGCCGGATCAAGCCCTGTGTTTTTGCGGTTTTGTTGTTGTGCTGTTGTGCTGTTGTATTGCCGTCGTTCTATTCCAGCATCACGCACGCCGCCATTCTGCCGGTCACTCCCGCGTCGCGCCGGTGGGAGAAGAAAAGCTCCGGATTCGCGCGCGTGCAGCCGCCGATCTCTGCGATGTTCGCGCCCGGAACCCCCACCGCGACGGCCTGCGCGCGGTTGCAGCCGCGGAGGTCGAAACAGGCCTTTCCATCGAGGAGATGGACGTGTTCCCGCGGGAGCGTCGCGGCCACCTCCTCGCCGATTTCCAGCGCGTCCACGGACAGGCAAGGCCCCAGTGCGATCCGGGTGGCCTCGGGGCGGCAGCGGCCCTCAGCGAAAAGCCGGGCGAGCGACAAGCCCAGGATGTTCCCTCGGCTGCCGCGCCAACCGGCGTGCACGGCGGCGACACAGCCGTTTTCCACGTCGACGATCAGGGCCGCGAGGCAATCGGCCATGGTCACGGCGATCACTCGCCCCGGCGCGTGGGAGAAAACGGCATCGGCCTCCGCGTCGCCGGCGTCGCGGTCTTCCGCCATCGCGGTGCCGTGCCCAAGGAGCGGAACGATCGCGACCCGTTCCCGGACATGCTGCGACTCCAGCAGAAACCCCCAGTTGTCCTTCACGGTTCCCGGGTCGTCCCCGGTGCGCGGCCCCAGGTTGAGCGAGCCGAACGCGCCCGTGCTGAGTCCCCCGATGCGGGTGGTGAAGAACGCCCGGATGCCGTGGAGGCCCGGGAAAGCATCCAGCACGACGGGCGATTTCGGGGTGTCTTCGCGGGTCATGGTGCCGATTATATAGGATTCCGGCGGCGTTTTCGCGTCCCGGCGTCGCTCCGAACGCCTTTTCCGTCGGGGCGGCCGGTGCTATCTTTCGCGTCGATTTGCCGACTCGCTCCGGGTCGGCCCAGGGAGACGCATGGGCATGGAACAAGCAGGCAAGACCGGGACAGGTTCGACCAAGGCGTCCGGATTTTCGTGGCGGATGTTCGCCGAGGATTTCTGGTTTCGCAACATGCGCGTCATCGTTACGGCCGCGGTGCTGGTGGTGGCGGCGGCGGTGGCATGGTTCGTATGGTCGGCGATCCGGGAGAGCCGGGCCGCCGAGGACAACAAGAAGCTGGGCGTCGCCTATGTGCTCCTTCGCGGGGACGATCCCGCCGCGGCCGAGCAGGCGCTGAGGACCTTCCTGGCCGGCAACCCGACGGGCCTCGCCCGCGACAAGGCGAACCTTTTCCTCGGAAAGCTGCTGTATCGGCAGGAACGTTACGACGAGGCGCTCGCCGCCTATGAGCAGGTGCGCTCGGGCGGCAAGAAGCTGGCCCTTTTGCGCGCCGGGGCGCTCCACGGCCGCGCGGCGATCCACATGCAGCAGGCCGACTACGCGAGCGCGGCGAAACTGCTGGAGGAGCTGGTGGGGTCCTACGGCGTCCGCACGGGCGACCCTCGTGAGGACGTGGTCGGCTCGGAAGTCATGGACTTCTCGCCCAACGTTCCGAACGCCCTCTGGAAGCTGGCGCTGTGCCGCCGCGAGCTGGGCGAGGCCGACAAGGCGCGCGCGGCGGCCGAGCGGATCGTTCGGGCCTATCCCGGAAGCCGCGAGGCGCAGGACGCGGCCAGGCTGTTGGTTACGTTGTAGGCCTTCGTCCTCGAAGCTTCGTCGCTACGCGCCTCACCCCCAACCCCTCTCCATCCACGCGCAGCGTTGGATGGAGAGGGGAATACGTTCCTTCCACTCCGAAGGTTGAAAGAAAGAGTCACGCCCCCTCCACTCTCCTCGAGGGAAGACCCCCGCGCTTCGATCCCATTCGAGGAGAGGGGAGGGGGTAGCGCCGAAGGCGCCGGGGGTGGGGTGAGGCGCTTCGCCAACGAAGAATCCCGAACCGGCGAAGGACGGATCCCGAAGGATCCCCCCTCCTGTGCAGCTTTGATTCGTAATCCGGAATTCGTAATTCTCTCTTCGTGTCCTCCTTCGACCTGGTTTCTCCCTACGCTCCCGCCGGCGACCAGCCGGGGGCCATCGCGCGCATCACGGGCGAATTCCGCGAGGGCGCGAAGTTCCAGACCTTGCTGGGCGTGACCGGCTCGGGCAAGACCTTCACGATGGCGAACGTGATCCGCGACCTGGGCCGCCCGGCCCTCGTCCTCTCCCACAACAAGACCCTGGCGGCCCAGCTTTACCAGGAGTTCAAGGCGTTCTTCCCGCGCAACGCGGTGGAGTATTTCGTCAGCTATTACGACTATTACCAGCCCGAGGCCTACATCCCCTCGAGCGACACCTACATCGAGAAGGACTCGCAGCGCAACGAGGAGATCGACAAGCTCCGCCTGCGCGCCACCGCCTCGCTGATGTCGCGCAAGGACGTGGTGGTCGTCTCGTCCGTCTCCTGCATCTACGGACTGGGCACTCCGGTCGAATACGCGAAGATGATGATCCCGGTGAGGGTGGGGGAGGGGCAGGGGCGCGAAGGGTTGCTGAAATCCCTCGTGTCGGCTTATTACTCGCGCAACGACATCGAGTTCAAGCGCGGGACCTTCCGGGCCCGCGGCGACGTGGTCGAGGTGCGGCCCGCCTACGACGACTTCGCCTACCGCATCGAGTTCTTCGGCGACGAGGTGGAGCGCATCCGCCGGGTGGACATCCTCACGGGAGAGGAACTGGCGGACCTGCAGGAGGCCCTCATCTATCCGGCCCGGCACTACGTGACCGGGGAGGAGGGGATGGAGCGCGTGCTGCGCGACATCCGCGCCGAGTTGGACGCGCAGACCAACAAGTTCAACCAGGAGGGGAAGCTGCTGGAGGCCCAGCGCCTCAACCAGCGCACCACCTTCGACATGGAGATGCTGAAGGAGATCGGCTTCTGCTCGGGAATCGAGAACTACAGCCGCATCCTGGAGAACCGTCCCGTCGGCTCGCCGCCTTCCACCTTGCTCGATTTCTTCGGCAAGGACTACCTCCTCATCCTGGACGAATCCCACGTCACCATCCCGCAGATCCGGGCCATGTACAACGGCGACCGGGCGCGCAAGGAGAGCCTCGTGGGCTACGGCTTCCGCCTGCCCTGCGCGCTCGACAACCGCCCGCTGAAGTTCGACGAGTTCGAGGCGCGCATGCCGCAAACCCTCTTCGTCTCGGCCACGCCGGCCGACTACGAGCTGGAGAAGACCGGAGGCGAGGTGGTGGAGCAGGTGATCCGGCCCACGGGCCTGCTCGATCCCGACGTGGAGATGCGGCCCGTGCGCGGCCAGATCGACGACCTTTTGCACGAGATACAGGCTCGCGTGGCGGCGCGCGAGCGCGTGCTGGTCACCACGCTCACCAAGCGCAGCGCCGAGGACCTCACCGATTTCCTCAAGGAGGCGGGGGTCAAGGTGCAGTACATGCACTCCGACACGGAGACGCTGGAGCGCAGCGAGATCATCAAGGAGCTGCGCGCCGGGGAGATCGACGTGCTGGTGGGCATCAACCTTTTACGCGAGGGCCTCGACCTTCCCGAGGTTTCGCTGGTGGCCATCCTCGACGCCGACAAGGAAGGCTTCCTCCGCAGCCGCCGGTCGCTGATCCAGACCATCGGCCGGGCGGCGCGGCACCTGCATGGCAAGGTGCTGCTCTACGGCGACGTGGTCACCGACAGCATTCGCGACGCCGTCGCCGAGACGCGCCGCAGGCGGGAGAAGCAGGAGGCGTACAACCGGGAGCATGGCATCACCCCGCGTTCGGTGGTGCGGGAGATCCATGAGCACCTGCAGATGGCGCCCGACCTGCCCGACCTGGGCGACCCGGCGGAGGACTTGCGTGCCCTGCGGGTGGCCGAGGCGGCCCTGGATTACGGGACGGAGGATCTCGGGGAGCTTCGCCGCGAGATGGAGGCGGCCGCCGAGGCCCTCGAATTCGAGCGGGCCGCCCTCTTGCGCGACCGGATCCGGCAGCTGGAGGCCGGGGGGGCCGGTTCCGGGGCAAAGCGGCTGTCCGGGGCTGCGGCTGGGGACAAAAAAGGGGCGAAAAAATCCCCCGCGCGCCGTCC
>CBFGVC010000139.1:0-5280 GCA_965652255.1 uncultured Fibrobacteria bacterium
GATCGCGAAGCGTTGCGCCGAGCGCGTCGTAGGTCGCGTCGTCCCAATCGGCGCGTGCTCCCAGGTTGAAAAGCGCGAGCCGGGTGATCCCTCCCATGGCGTTGATGTCGGAAAGGTTGGCCAGCATCGCCTTGCGCAGGGCCTGCGCCGGCGTCGCCCAGTCGAGGCGGTAGTGCACGCCCTCGGCGCTCGCGTCGGAGGCGGCCACCCAGGTTTCGCCGGGGGCAGGCCGCCAGACGAAGCCGTCATCGCCCATTCCCTTGCCATCGCCCGAAAAATGGTCGGCGCGGAACATCCGCTCGATGCGCGAGAACTCGATGCCGGGGGCGAAATGACGATTTGGGAGTCCGGGCCGGTTCATGCGGGCAAACCTAAATTCTGGTTTTTTTCATCCTGCTTGAGCCGCATTGGAATGCGGCCTTGGGCCAAAATGCGGAAACGCGAAGCGAAAGAGCGGTCGACGTGGTATTTTTCAGAGACCCGTCATCACCTTTCGATAGCCTTTCGAGGAGCCTGCCATGACCGATCAACTCCCGCTTCCCGGATCGATCCGTTCCGTCGCGTTCGGCGCCGCGTTCGTGGGCCTTCTCTGCGCCGCTCCGGCCCGGGCGCAATGCCCCGATCCCGTCGCGGGCGATTTCCGCCTGGTCACCTTGGCCAACAACGCCAATAACGACCTGTACGGCAACAGCAACGGGGTGCACGGCAACAACGAGTCCGGCAGCTACGGCGTCGTGGCGATGGACGTGGCGCCCGACGGCAAGGTGTTCATCGCCAAGATGTGCACGGGCGACATCATGGTTTACACGCCGACCGAGACCAACCCCGCGACAACGGTGCGCGCGGGCACGGTGCCCACCAAGTGCAACAACGAGGACGGGCTTTTGGGAGTCGCCGTGGATCCCAGCTACCCGACGACGGGGTGGATCTACGCGTTCCATACCGACGCGGCCTCGGTCGATTTTTCCAACGTCGCCGCGCGCAACACGGACGCCCGGTTGCACACCCTCACGCGGTACACGTACGTTCATTCCAACGCCCCGGGAAGCCGCCTGACGAACCCCAAGGTGATCCTGCAGTTTCCCCGCATCGTGGACGATCGAGCCTATCACGCCGCCGGCGGCATCGACATCACGCCGGACGGGGTCATGGTGATCGGCACGGGAGACGACACCAATCCGCACGGTAGCGGCCACTGCCCGCAAAACAACGGCTTCGGCCCCACGTGGAGTCCGGATCCCGGTTGCGACGGCCAGCGTTCCTCGGCCAACACGAACGACCTGCGCGGCAAGCTGCTTCGCATCAGGCCCATTCCTTTCCCCGACACCGAGACCCCCGCTCCGGGCCTTGGAACCACCTACAATGTTCCACCTGGAAACCTGTGGGAATTCATCAATGCTCCTGCCTTCAACCCGAACTGGAACCCTGCGCAAGACACCGTGGCCAAGGTGCGCAGGGAGGTCTACACCATGGGGCACCGCAATCCCTACCATCCCCGCATCGACGGGAAGTCCGGCTGGATCTTCACTGGCGAGGTGGGGCCCGATGCCCGCAACAACAGCGGCACGCGCGGGCCGCACGGCATGGAGGAGTGGAACCTGGCGGTGGGGCCCGGCTTCTACGGGCACCCCTACTGCATCGCCGACAACCAGCCCTGGAACGCGCTCACGAGCACGGCCGGATCGGGCACGTGGGGTGCTCCGTACAATTGCGCCGCGGTGCAGAACACATCCCCCAACAACACGGGCATTCGGAACCTCCCGCCCGCCAAGGAGGCGCACCTGTTCTATTCGCACGTGAGCGGGGTCCGGGACAATGCGCGGATGGGAAACCTGGGGCAGTCCCGCACGGCGGTGGGCGGTCCCATGTATCGATACGACACGGCGCTCGCCTCGAATGTCAAGTTCCCGCCCCAGTATGAGGGGAAAATTTTCTTTTTCGACTGGGCCAACGCGAACAAGGCGTCTTTCCGCATCATCAACGTGAATCCCAACGGGACCCTCGATGCCGGGGCGGCGGCCACTCCCGCCTTTCCGGGGGCTTCGCTCCTGCCCAACGGATCCTATATCGACATGCGCTTCGGCAAGCATGACGGCGCCATGTACGTGCTGCGCGGCAGCAACAGCCAGTACAGCAACTTCAACCAGGCGGCGCTATACCGTATCGAATACACGGGCACGATCAACAACGCCTGCTATTCGCCCTTCGTCCACACGGTCGGTCCCGTGTCGATCGCGGGCGGAGGCCGGCCCGAGGTCCGCCGCGCCTTCGCCTCGCCCCGCGTCGTCGACGGCCTGGTCACCTTGCCGGTGGGCTATCGCACGGTGACGCTGTACGACCTTTCCGGCCGCAAGGTCTGGAGCCACACGCGAGCCTCCTCGGCGAGCAATGAGGCCGTCCGCGTTCCCGCGGACCTCGCGGCGGGCCTCCTGCAGGCGCGCTTCACGCCGTAGCTTCCGGAAAACCCGGGTTGAATGGCCCCGTCCGGAGCGATCCGGACGGGGCTTTTTTTCATGGAAGCGCGGGGCTTCAGCGCGCGGACACGATCGCGGCCTTCATGTCGGCCACGGCTTGCGCGAGGCCGACGAACACGGCGCGGGCGATGATCGAGTGCCCGATGTTCAGCTCCTCGACCCCCTCGATCGCCGCGATCGGGCCCACGTTGTCCAGGTCGAGGCCATGGCCCATGTTGACCCGGATGCCGAAGCCGCGCGCCTGCGCGGTCGCCGCGCGAAGACGCGCCAACTCCGCGTCGCCCGCCGGCGTTCCGAAGGTCCGCGCGTAAACACCGGTGTGGAACTCCACGAAGGCCGCGCCGCTCGCCCGCGCGGCTTCCACTTGCCGCGCCTCGGGCTCGATGAACAGGGACACCGGGATTCCAGCGCGCCGCTGCAGCGCCTCGACTGCGGACGCGATGCGCGCGGAGTGCGCGACGGCGTCTAGCCCGCCTTCGGTCGTCAGCTCCTCGCGCCTCTCGGGAACCAAGGTGGCCATGTCGGGCTTGAGTTCGTCCGCGAATGCGATCATGGCGTCGGTCGCGGCCATCTCGAGGTTGAGCCGCGTGGCAAGGGAGCGGCGCAGTGCCCGGACGTCGGCCTCCTGGATGTGGCGACGATCCTCGCGCAGGTGCACCGTGATGCCGTCGGCTCCCGCCTGCTCGCATAACGCGGCGGCCTCGATGGGATCGGGATTCCTCTCGCGGCGCGCCTGGCGCAACGTGGCGACGTGATCGATGTTGACGCCGAGCTTGGGCATGGGGGAAAATTACTTCTTCGGGGGTGAAGCTTCGTCGAGGGTAGAGGTCTTCGACGAAGCTTCGACTCCGAAGAGGCGTTGCCAACGTCGACGATGCGATCCCCGCGAAGAAACCGCCCCCTACTCCTCCCCGCTTCGCAGTTGTCGCAGCGTGACCCAGCGGGGTGCGGCGGCATCTTCCGGCAGCGCGCGCACGAGCGCCGCGAGGGCGGTGGGCAGTCCGTCGACATGACGGAGCACCCATACCCCTTCGCCGGAGCGTTTGGCCGCGGACAGGCGCCGCTCCAGGGACTCGCGCAGGATCGCGTTCGTCCCGATCTCCTGGGCGGCCGCGATGAAGGTCTCGGCTCCGGTGCGAAGGGCGGTCTGCGAGGTGCGGCTGCGCGGCGAGCCGGTCAGGTCGAGGAACAGGAGGTCGTTCTCGGCGGTGAAGGTGAGCACGTTCTCCATCAAGGCGGGATGCTCGATGACCCGGTCCCCGAGCTTGGTGGCGAAGCCCGCGGCGTCGGGGTTGCGATCCAGCCTCTGGCGGAGGATGAGCACGGCCTCGGCCCGGGTATGATGGATGAACAGCGCGCGCGGCCCGGGCTTGACGATGGGGTAGGCCACGGGTTCCATCGGCAGCTCGATGAGGAAATCCCGCCTTCGGGTCGAGGCGCCATCGTCGGGAGCCGCCAAGGTGTCGGGAAACACCAAGGTGACCGCGACGGGGAATTCGAGCCATGCCCGGCGGTCGGCCGCGCTCGCGCGGCCGATGTCGGTGACGACCAGGGCCATGCGGAAATAACCGTCGGTTTCCTTGCGGCCCATCAGGATACGGAGCCGGTGCATCCTGCCCCCGGAATCGCGCAGCAGGTACTCCGCCGCGTCGGCCCGGGTTCCTGCCTCCCGCCCCTCGATCACTTGGATCCCGGCGCGCGCGGCCCGGGTCTCGAGGTCGTGGGCGATGGAATAAAGAGGACGACCGCGCGGGAAGGTCAGCTCGATGCGGCCTCCGCGTCGCCGCGTCGCGCGCGGCTCCGCCGCGTTCGCGACGGCGAAGGGCAGGAGCAGGTTGTCCCGGAATGCCGAAAGGGTGTCGTCGCGGAACATCCAGGGCGCCGCCTTTTCCCAAGGCGCGCGCGCGGCCGAATCGAGGAAGACCGGCTCCGGCTCCGCGGATTCCGTCTCGCCGCGCGGGAAAAGCTTCCCGGAGAGGGCGCCGACGCCCGCCAGCAAGGCGGAGGCGGCGAGGATGATGACGATGCGGCGCATTCTCACGTGGCGGGAAAGTAGCAAGGCATCGAAAAACGACGCGGGGTTCCGCGTTTCCCGGTTCTCATTTCGCATTTTTTCCCCCGTGCTTCCCATCCTCAAATTCTCCCCCGTCCTTTTGTCCAAGCCTTGGGGCGGAGACGCGCTGTATCGAGTGCTCGGGAAGGGCCGGCCCGGCGATGACCGCATGGGCGAATCCTGGGAGCTTTCCGACCGTCCCGAAGCTCCCACGCCCGTCGCCGAGGGCCCCCTCGCCGGAAGCACGTTGACCCGGATCCTGGCCCATGATGCGGGTTCGTTGTTGGGCAACCTGCCGACGGACAAGGGCTTCCCGCTGCTCTACAAGTTCATCGCGGCCCGCGAGAAGCTGTCGGTGCAGGCGCATCCGGGCCCGTCCTTTCCCGGCGGGGAGCCCAAGACGGAGTGCTGGTACGTGGTGGACGCGGTTCCGGGGGCGGAGTTGATCGTGGGGGTAACCCCTGGAAAAAGCGGTCGCGAGGAGATACTCAAGCTCCTGAAGTCGTCGCGCTGCGAGGACGCGCTCGCGCGGCATCCGGCCCGGAAGGGAGACGTCTTTTTCGTTCCCGCGGGCACGGTGCATGCCATCACCGAGGGGCTCCTTCTGTACGAGGTGCAGCAGAACTCCGACACGACGTATCGTCTTTACGACTGGGGGCGGGTCGATGCGGCGGGAAATCCCCGTCCGTTGCACGTCGCGGAGGCCGGGCTTGTGGCCGACCTCGAGGCGCGGGAGGGCTATCGCATCCCGCC